>JAKSBL010000096.1 GCA_022361115.1 Spirochaetota bacterium
CCTATTGGCAAACCTGCTGCTAATGTAAAATTATATATCTTAGATAAAGCTAAAAATCCTGTTCCCGATGGAGTTTCTGGAGAATTGTACATTGGCGGTGATGGGGTTTGCCGGGGATATTTAAATAAAAGTCAGTTGACTGCAGAAAAGTTTATTGATAATCCTTTTTGTCCGGGAGAAAAAATATACAAATCTGGAGATTATGCTAAAAGAAGAGAAGATGGGATTGTTGAATATTTAGGCAGGGTGGATGACCAGGTTAAAATCAGAGGGCATAGAATAGAATGTCTCGAGATACAAACGAAATTAGAAGAGATTGCCGGTATTGAAAAAGCAGTGTTATCTGTTGAATCAGATAAAAATCAGGGGAAATATTTAGTTGCCTATTATAAGTGTGAGGGGAAGCAAGAAATAGAGAAACAGTCAATCCGGAATATCCTATCAACAATATTACCCCAATATATGATTCCTTCTGAATTTCATGAAGTTACTTTTATCCCTTTATCTGGCAATGGAAAATTAAATAAAAAGAAAGTTAATGAATATATTATCAAAAATAAAATACAGAATAAGAAAAGCAAAGTCCTAACTGAGACTGAACAAAAACTAATCGCTCTTTTTAAAAAATATTTAAAGATTGATCATTCTATTGGGATTAATGATGATTTTTTTGATTTAGGTGGGAATTCGTTACTGGCAATTTTGATTGCTCAAGCAGCAAAAAAAGAGGGGATAGAGTTCAAATCGTATCAATTATTAGAATTTCCTTCTATTGCCCAACTTACTGAAACATTACCAACAAATATTTCACAACCAGTAGAAAGGGACTGGGGAAATAATTCAGATGAGGTTCCTTTATCCCCCATTCAAAAATGGTATTTTAATCATTCTCATAAAAATTATGCGCATTTCAATCAATATTGTTATTTTTCTGCCAATCATCAGATAGATGAAAAAATCTTGAATTTGTCATTACAGGATTTAATGAACAGACATGATCAACTGCGGGCTAAATATGAAAAAACAGATGGTGAATGGAAGCAAATCATTACTCAACAAAAAAATCACAATATTCTATCTACTTATGATTTATCCGGAAAGTTAAAGAAACTTCAGGAAAAAGAAAAAGAAGAAATCATCAATCAAAAACAAGCAGAATTGTCTTTGTCACATCCTCCTTTAGTATGGGCTGTCCTGTTCAAAATCGGAAACAGGAAATATGAGCTGGTTATCTCAATTCACCATTTGATCACTGATTTGATATCCTGGAGTGTACTAATTGATGACTTGAACTCCATTTATCAAAGCAAAATGGCAGGGCATGATGATACAATTGATACTAAATCCACTTCCTTTTTAAAATGGGTCACTGATTCAACTAGCTATATTTACCAGCAGGATTTTTCAAAAGATATAAAATACTGGTCAAAAATAAACAATAATAGTCAGATTCCTCTTGATTATCCTGATTTTTCTAATGAAATTACTTACAAATCTTTAGATAAAGTAATATTAAGCTTATCCAAAGAGGATTCAGAAAAATTATCATCTGCTCTTCAGCAGAAGTATCATTTTCAAGCTTATCATTTGCTATTAACCTGTTTGGTCAGTACTTTAACTTCATGGATTGGAAAAAAAGATATCTGGATAGATTTTGAAAGCCATGGTCGAGAAAATCTGGGATTTGATCATGATCTATCTCGCACTATTGGCTGGTTTACAGCTGTTTATCCTGTATTGTTTTCTCAAGAAAGAGGGAATAATTATCTGGACCTGACCAACCACATCATGAATCAGTTAAATAATGTACCAAATCAGGGAATCACCTATGGATTATTGAAATATATAAAACAGGATAAAAGTATTGTCAACTTGCCTTCATCTGAAATCGCTTTTAATTATCTGGGGGATCTTACTGATTTGACTAATGATAATCATATGTTTAAATTAGAACATTTTGCAGGAATGTCAGTCGATCCAGGTAACAAACTCAGTTATCTTCTCAATATTGATGTTATCCAGCACAATAAACAATTTCATATTGTTTTTAGTTATAGCAAAAATATATTTAAAGAAAAAACCATGATTGATTTGAAAGATAAACTTTCTCAAGAGATAATAACCGCTGCAAACCAGTTATTTTTAATGGATAATACGGAGTTATCTTCCCCAAACCAAATTTGTAAAAGGTGTATATTGCCAGATTCATTTACCAAAATAAGTTTTAATGAAAATTTGATTTGTAACTACTGTGAAAAAGAATCAGCAGAAGAAGTAAAAGTTGATAAAAATGATTTTAAAAATGAAGAGGAATTAATAGAGGTGCTGGCAAAATACCGAGGTACAGGAGATAAATATGATGTACTGGTGCCCTTAAGTGGAGGAGTGGATAGTAGTAATGCTCTGATCAATATTGTAGAAAAGTATAAACTAAAAGCACTGGGTTACCACTTTGATAATGGATATGAAGATAAAACAGCCAGGCAAAATGTGGAAAAGTTATGTCAGACCTTAAATGTTGATCTGCAAATCCAGGATTGTGATCCTGATTTCATGAAAAAACTATGGTGTTATACTCATGAAGCAGAAATTCAAGGCTTAAGTGGTTGTTTTGTCTGTGGTGGTGTGTTGTATGCAAGTGCCATTGAAACTGCTTTAAAAAATAAAATACCGCTAATCATTAATGGTTACTCAAAAGGTCAGGCAGCAATGATGGCAGATAAAAAGAATGTACTGGAGTTTTGGGGAGATTTATTGGAGTACTTTAATAAAGACCCGGTTTTTTTTGATAAATTTATGGATATCCAGAAACCAATGAGTCATCAAAAAATATATTTTAAACCAGATGATTTGAAAAAGAAAGTAGATAAAGACAAAATATTTGTCATCCCTTTTTATATTTTCAATTTTTATCAAACAAATAAAGAAAAATTAAGAGAGATTTGTGCTGAAAAATTTGACTGGCAACCCATGAAAGTCAGTTATCCTGGTAGGAGTACAAATTGTGAGATGGTCTGGTTAAATACCTATATGGACCTCAAAAGGATGGGGCATACTATGTATCACCAAGAGTATGCAGAGTTAGTGAGGAAAGGTGATATGACCAGAGAACAAGCCTTAAATGATTTAGAATTTCATCCTCCAAAAGGATTAATTAAAAGATTGGCCCAAGAGGTTGGATTAAAAATCTAGTTTATAAATTATTACTGGAGTGAATCAATGATTGAGGAAAAAAAGAGATTTAAAAAAAGTACACTAATTGTTGGTGTGATTGTTGCTACATGGCTATGTATAACCCTTTATTTACTAAGAATTTTCAAAATTGAACAGGGCTGGCCTGCCTTTTTAGCCTGTCTGTTATTTTTTGAAAGAGGAGGAAAAAAAGAACACTTAAAGGATATTTTTGGTGGTGCCTTAGTTGGTATCTTATTAGGACTCCCTCTGTTATATGCTATCAATTATTTGACACCAATAATTGGAGTTACCCTGGCAATTTTAATTGTGGTATTTATTATCATATTTTTATTAATATCTCTTGGTGATATCCTGCCAATGTTTTTTAATAATTCTACCTTTCTTTATTTTACTGTTGCACTAATCTATGGGAATAACCAGGCAACTTTAGAATGGCTGGCAGTGTTAATTTTAGGCGGCCTGTTTTATGTAGGTGGATTATTGATTTTATTTAAACTATTTGCCAGAGCAATGGAAACTTGAAATTTAAAAATAAATCAGCAATTAAGTTTTAGTGCTGAAAAGAGGATTGATAAAATCTCTGCTGGTACTGTCGGTAAATTTCAGCAAACAATAGAGGAATAAAAAAATGGATTGCTTAATTATCTCATATTCAGAAGCTAATAGGAATAGAGAGCGACTTCAATTTTTTAATGATGCAACTAAAAACAGCAGTTCCTGGGGGAGATTTCTCCATCTCAATTATATTCGTTATGATCAAGATTTTTTATTGCCAAATAATTTGCTGAGTCTGATAGAAATAAAAAGACAGACAGGAAAACTGACAAAATCAGAGAATGGTTATTTTGATGAAAATGAAATAGCATTATACAGTTCATGGAAGATCCCATTGTTAGGAGGCCTATTTCTTTATCAATATTTAAAAAACAAGAATTATCAAGTCAGTTTAATTCAGCATGCACAATTAGAAAAAAATAAATTTGAACGAGAATTAACGAACAAACCTTCTATTATCGCATTATCCACAACACTCATTCTCAATCCAATTGATATCATTGAGTTAATTCATTATTGCCGTTCACTTTCACCAGAATCCTTTATTGTACTAGGGGGAATGAGTATTTGGAACACCTATATTTCAGATAGAGAGAATACAGAAATATTTGACAAGTATCAGGCGGATGCCATTGTTCTGGACCCCCGAGGTTTTAAAACATTGGGCATGATTGTGGATAAGATAAAAAACAAACAGGATTTAAGCATTATTCCCAATTTATTACTTTATCAAAATCAAAAGGTAAAAACCGCAGAAAAAAGGGAAGACTATTGTTTTGGCGAAGATGCTATTAAATGGGATTTGCTGGAGAATTACCAAACAGGAAGAATTTCTCTGATTAGAACCATGATTGGCTGCCCTTTTCATTGTAGTTTTTGCTCCTATCCATCATCACAAAAACCATTAGTGAAAAGTAAGATAGATTCATTTTATCAGGAGTTAAAATTACTGAAAGATCGTGGTGTGAAATACCTGCTTTTTACAGATGATACTTTTAATTTTCCTGTCAATCGATTTAAAGAAATCCTCAAAGTCTTAAAAAAATTTGATTTTAAATGGTATGCATTTATCCGCTGTCAATTTCTGGATGAAGAAATTACCCGGGACATGAAAGTCAGTGGATGTAAAGGTGCATACTTAGGAATAGAATCAGCTAATGATGCGACTCTAAAAGCTATGAATAAAAGGGCAACTAAAAAAGAATTTGAACAGGGAATAAAACTACTGAAAGCAAATGCTATTATTACTTTGGGGTCTTTTGTAGTCGGTTTCCCCGGTGATACTAAAGAAAGCTTGGCTGAAACCATTGATTTTATTGAGAATAGCGGTCTGGATTATTATAATATCAAGACTTTTTATTATGAACATTCTGCTCCTATTCATAATGAAAGGGAAAAATATGGCTTAACTGGTAAAGGGATGAACTGGTCACATACTACCATGGATTCTAATCAGGCATTTGAACGGACAGAGCAAATTATTCAAAAAATTCAAAATGTTCCTTATGTTCCTCAACATAGCGGAGAGATCTGGGAAATTGCTTATTTACAGGAGAGAGGATTCTCGGATGAGGGTATTAATAGATTATACAAAAACTTCACTGAAATGTTAAAACAGGAACTTTTAGATACAGAAAAAAAGGATGAGATCAAGGAAGAATTATTTAATGATCTTCTAGAAAATTGTTATTAGTTTTTTGAGATTTTAATGACATAAAAATTCATAATACTGTTGTTGGGATTTATTATGGCAGGAGACCCAAGAGAGCCATTATAAACAAATCCTTGGTTGATGAGGATAGTTTATAATGGTTTTTTTTTTATTGATAGATGTTTGTAAAACATATTGTAGCAAAGCAGGATGACTTATTTTTTATTTTACTTTTAATAAAATAGAATGATACCAAGGATGACGAAATGGCAAAAGATAATATTGTAGTTACCTCGATGTTTCATTTTGAACCATTACTAGATGGCTTAAATTTCTGGAAAAACAAATTAAATTATTCTCTGGATTTTACTTTAGCCCAGTATAATCAAGTATTTCAAGAACTTTTAAATCCAGCCAGTTTATTACGGTCCAATGAAAAAGGGATGAATGTACTGCTCATCCGCTTTGAAGACTGGTTTCATTATTATGAAAATAAAGAGCAACATGAAAAAACCATTAAAACCAATACTGAATCTAGAGCAGACATTGATTACCTTAACAAAACATTCCAGTATTTCATGGAATCTTTAAAAACATATCTTACTGAATCAAATTGTTATACTTACATTATCATCTGTCCTACTTCACACATTTATCATTATAATCTCACCTGGTGTAATTTGTTTTCTCAAATGGAAGAACAACTGCTCAACTTAACAAAAGAAAATGACAGTATTGATGGCATTCGCAGCTCGGAGTTTCATCACATTTATCAAACCAAAAACATATTTGAACCAGTGAAAAACCAACTAGGGCATATACCATTTACCAATGAATTCTTCTATTTTTTAGGGACCCTAATTATCAGAAGGTATTTTTCATTAAATAGTCATCCCTACAAAGTCTTTGTTCTTGATTGTGATAATACCTTGTGGGAAGGTATTTGCGGAGAACAAAAACCCAATGAACTGAAAATCACAAAAAGATTTACTAAATTTCAAAAATTTTTATTAGATCAAAAAAATCAAGGAAAACTCTTAACCCTTTGTAGTAAAAATATTGAAAAAGATGTGCAAAGGGTTTTTGATCAAAATCCTTCCATGCTGTTGAAAGAAAAAGATATTGTTGATAGCAAAATAAACTGGCAGCCTAAGTCAGAAAATATTTTGGAATTAGCAGATTGTCTTAATCTCAATCCAGACAGTTTTATTTTCTTTGATGATAATCCAGTAGAATGTGCAGAAGTAAAAACAAAATGCCCGGAAGTTTTTACAATCAATTTTTCTGCTGAAGAAGAAAAGCTGGAACAAATATTAAATCATTATTGGATTTTTGATGCTTCTTCCCCAACAAAAGAAGATGCAAACCGTACAGCTTTATATCAGGCTAATATTAATCGAGAAAAAGAGCAAAAACAATCCAATTCCTTTGAGGATTTTTTAAATAACCTGAACTTACAAATTAATATCAAACCCATGACAGAAAATGAGATGAGTCGAGTATCACAGCTAACCAAAAGAACCAATCAATTTAATTTTACTACTATCAGGAGAAATATTAATGACATAAAGAAATTATCTTCGACAAATGATCACTGTCTAACTGTTCATGTTAGTGACCGTTTTGGAGTATATGGACTGGTTGGAGTTATTATCTATAAAAAGGAAGAAACTGTTTTAAAGATTGATACCTTTTTATTAAGTTGCCGCGTTTTGGGCCGGGGTGTGGAACACAAAATGATTTCTGAACTCAGCAAAATAGCTGCTCAGGATCACTTGGCTGAAATACTAGTTCCTTATGTAAAAACAGAAAAAAATCAATCAGCTCAAATATTCTTGGAAACAATTGGCGCTAAATACCAGACAATTGATCATCAGGATGTCTATTATCATTTGCCTGCAAAGAAGTTTAAAAATTTAAAATTTCAATCCCCAAAAAGCAAAGCTAATCAAAAATCCGGCAATAAAAAAAATATAAAAAAAGATCAGCAAAAAAATATCAAACCGGCAAGAGAATCTTTTTTTGCAGAAATATCCTCACTCAATACTAGTGAAAAAATTTCTTATGCAGTTGAACAATATATACAGCAGAACGCTCCGGAATTCTCGGTAAAAAAAGAGGTTAAAAAGTCTCAGTCAATTGAGACGAAACAAGCCCAGCCGTTATTATTGGAAAAGTTATTGAACCTTTTTTCCAGATTTCTCAATATTTCTATTGATCAATTAGATATACAGCAAGACCTGGAATACTATCAGCTGGATTCTTATAAAGTCTTAGAAATCTCAGTAGAATTAAATAAAATGTTTGCTGATATACCCATTACTTTTTTATATGAATACACCACTATTGAAGCAATTTATCAAAAACTAAAAGGCAAAGAGTGCAAAATAATCAATGAACTGGATCACTCTCAAGATGTTTATACGCAAACAGATAGTAATGACATCGCTATTATTGGAATGAGCGGGAAATACCCGGGAGCGGAAAATATGACGCAATTATGGTCAATTCTCGAGCAGGGAATTTGTACGATAGGGGAAGCTCCAACTGACAGGTGGGATTTTTATCCCTATTTTGCTGAAGGAGATAAAAAAAACAATAAGACCTATAACAAAATGGGGGGATTTTTAAAAGACATTGATCAGTTTGAGGCTGGATTTTTTAATATCTCTCCTCATGAAGCTATGATGATGGATCCACAGCAGAGGTTATTTCTGCAAATAACCTGGCAATTGCTGGAAGATGCCGGGTATACACCAGATACAATCAGTCGCAATACTTCTGTATTTGTTGGGGCAGTGAATTCTGATTACCGTTTTTTGACCAATAATGCTGTAGATCATATGAGTATTTTTCCCTTTGCTGATCTTTATCAAATTGCCAATCGAGTATCCTATTTTTTTAATCTCAAAGGCCCTAGTTTAACCATTGATTCTGCCTGTTCTTCTTCTGCTGGTGCCATGTACTTTGCCTGTCAGAATATTATAAGCCGAGAGAGTGAGACCGCCATTGTGGGAGGAGTCAATATTTTAATCAATCCAGTAAAATATGTCCAATTTTCACAAATGGAATTTCTGGCAAAAAATAATCAGTGCAGCCCTTTTGGAGAAAATGCCTCTGGTATGATACTTGGAGAAGGAATAGGCGCTGTTTTAATTAAAAAACTGGATCATGCGATCAAAGACAACGATCATATTTATGGTGTCATCAAAGGGATTGCCATGAATTCAGGGGGGAAAGTGAACGGATTTACCGTACCAGATCCCAATGCCCAGGCTAGTGTGATTACAGCTGCTATTGAAAAAGCAAAAATTAGCAGTAATACGATCAGTTATATTGAAGCTCATGGTACTGGTACAAAAATTGGTGATCCGATTGAGATTAGAGGATTAACCAAAGCTTTTCAGGAAACCTCGGCTGGTTCTATACAAAATCAATACTGTTCCCTAGGCTCTATTAAATCGAATATTGGTCATAGTGAAGGGTGTGCCTTTATTGCCGGGCTGACCAAGTTACTCTTGCAAATAAAACATCAGAAATTGATTGCTTCTTTAAATTCCAGTCCTGCAAATTCATTTATAAATTTTTCTCAAACCCCATTTATAGTGCAACAAAACCTGAGCCAGTGGACCATGCTACTGCGGTGAAAGTACCGTAGCAATCTTAAGGCAGTACATGTTCAAAATTAATGTATATAATGCCACAATTGATAATTTTATTTTACATGACCTGACAGTACAAAAATTAATGTTCTCCTAAGGTATGTCAGTATATTGGTATAGTGTGGATATGGGAAATAGAGTGGAGCATCAACCTTAGATAAACACCAACCAGTGTTCAAAGATATTTTTCACTCCATTAATTTTATGAGTGCCAAACCAACTGTGAATTATTTTTGTGGTGCTGTAATTAGAACTTTATGGTACTACAAGAAGTTTTGGACATGTAAAGTGTACTGAGGAGAATGCTATGGTACACAGCACTCAAAATGATCGATTCTCCAATCCATGTATATACCTGATTTCTGAAGTCCTATCACAATTTTGAAACCAACCTATACCATTAAATTGATAACAGTACTGTGCATCCAGATTGAGTTGAAAACTTATACACAAAAATGTGTTGTATTACATTATTGCA
>JAKSBL010000436.1 GCA_022361115.1 Spirochaetota bacterium
ATTGAATGTTTTGCTATTAAAGCAACTTTTACCTTACAATAATTCATCAAAATGAAATGCAAAAAATATTTAATCAAATTCAAAAAGTTTTTAATCAATTTCAACTCCATTTATTTATCAGTGAAAAATACTTTAAAGCTCGGAGAAGAAGTGGAAAACGGAACTTTATATTCTTTTCATTATTTGCCGGCATTAGTGGGGGATTAGCAATTCTCATAGTTGTTCTTGGTGTTATGAATGGTTTTCAATATAACCATATCTCTCGAAGAATTGAAATTGGTTCTTATCATTTAACAGTCAAAAAAAAAGCATTTCAACCTTTTCAGCTAAATGAATTAAAAATGATAAAAAAGGATCTGTATCAACAATTTTCTGAAATAAATGCCCTGATTCCCTTTGTTGATCGAGAAGTTATCATTCATATAAAAAAGCATGCCCAAAAACAAATTGTAAAATTAAGAGCAATTGATTCAGAAGAAATAAAAAAGGATGTTAAATTTCTGAATTTCTTTCAAATCACGAAGGGAGAATTAAATCTTTCAGATTATCATATACTATTAGGAAATGAGTTAGGGAAGCGGTTAAACTTAAAAAACGGGGGAACGGTTTACGTAACCCCGGATATCAGTCTGCGGAGTTTAAAAGCTAGTGGAGTCCCTTTTCATATTAGCGGTATGTACATGACTGGTAATTATGAATATGACCGCTATGGTGCTTATATATCAACAGACTCATTGATACCTTTAACTGGAAAAGCAGAAGTTGATTATCTTGGTATAAAGTTAAACCCAAGAGTAAAACGGAATCAATTTGTCAAACATATCCAGAATTATCTGGGAGACCAATATCAAGTAGAAACAGCTGAGCAAATCAATAAAGGCTATTTTGCAGCTTTAAAGTTAGAGAAAATAATGATGCTGTTTATTTTTTTCATTATTTTTATTATGGCTGCAACCAATACTTTTGGTGCATTAAAATTAACCATTATCCAAAAGAAACATGATATCAGTGTTTTAAAAGCTATAGGCTTAAAACCTGAAGATATCAAAGTAGTTTTTATTATGGATAGCCTTTTTTTAGGATTTGGCGGAAGTATTTGCGGACTGGTTTTTGGGTTATTTATTGCCTATAACATTACCAATATTTTTAATATTGTGGAATTTATTATCAATTCTTGCCTTTTGTATGTGAATTATCTGATTAATACTTTTTTTCCAGAATTTCAATTTAAGAAAATTGTTTTATATAATGCTGATATTTATTATCAGTCTGGTTTTTTAGTCAAAATGAATTTTTATGAAGTCATTAGTATTTCCTTTCTTATTTTAATGATGACATTTTTTGCCGCCTACATACCAGTTTCAAAAGCAGCAAAAGTTAAACCTAATGCAGTTTTAACGAAAACAAATATATAGTAAAAAAATGAAAATTGAAAACTTTGTTACATTACGATATATTCTTAAAGGAAGAAAAAATAAGGACTTTAATCATGCAGCAATTATTGTTGTATTGTCGATTGCATTTGCTATCATTGTTTATATATCTGCAGTTTCCATAATGAATGGGTATTATGATGGAATTACCAAATTAATTTGTAATGTAAAATCTTTTCATGTCGAGCTGTCAACAACAAAATCTCTGGATTTAGCTGAACAAACAAAAGAATTTCTCGCTTTGGATAAGCGAGTTCAATACATTGGTTTATACCAGGAAACCAGCGGTTTATTCAGTGTTAAAGGGAAAATTACTGGATTAAAATATATCCGTTCCATGCCTGAGGATATTTTTTTGCAAGATCCAGATTTTAATAGAGGAATAGAGTTAATAAATGGAAAGAAGAGTCTTTTAAAAGATGAACTGATGATTTCTCAAAAAACTGCTGAAAAATTACGGATCAAAGTAGGTGATAGTGTATATTTTACTGGTATCTTTTCATCAGATAATAATAAATATGTTTTTAAAAAACTCAGAGTATCTGGAATATTTACTACAGGATTAGTAGATTTTGATGAGCATTTTGCAGTAATGGGCAACAAAACAGGAGATTTAATATTTAAGGATCGACTCTATTACAATGTATTTATTCGCCTGAAAGATCATAAACTGGTTAATGATTTTGTGGATTGGGGAAATACTTTTGGTTATTTTGGAATGATTACCTGGATCGATGCCAATTATAATCAAATAACCTCAATACGTTTTGAACGAAATATTATCGCATTGATTGTTTTTATTGTAATTATTATAGCTGCTTTAAATATTTTGACCACCATTCATTTATCCATACAACAAAAAACCGAAGACATAGCAATTTTAAAATCTTTAGGATTTTCACCTGCAAAGATATGTGTAATTTTTTTATTGCAGGGAGTTTATTTAGGTATAATTGGAATCACTTTAGGAACGACAATCGGTCTATGGATCATGAATAACCTAAATAATTTAGTCAATGGATTTGCTGTGTTTTTAAATAATATTCAAGGATTCATTTATTTCTTAATCCATTCGGTCTTAAAAATAACTATGGATCCCCCTCAAGCTATTGAATTTTTTTCCAAGGATTTTTATTTAAATAAAATATATTCAAGTATTAGCTTAGGGGAAATCATTATCATTTCCTTCCTGACCTTGATTTTTGCTATTTTTGTCTCACTTTTACCAGCAATTCAAGCGGGGAAAATAAAACCCAATGAGGTCTTAAAAAATGGATAGATTATTAACAATTACTCAATTATATAAAAACTATTTTACAGAAAGTGAAGATTTGCACATTTTAAAAGGGATAGATTTTGACTTAAAATTGAATCAGACTGTATCAATAACTGGTGAAAGCGGATCTGGTAAGTCAACATTGCTCAATTTAATTGGTGGCTTAGACCAAGTAAGTTCAGGAAATATTTTTATTGAGGATACTGATATTACTGGATTAGAAGAAGAAGACCTGACTTATTTTAGAAATAAAAAAATCGGTTTTATATTTCAATCTTACTATTTGCTGGAAGAATTTAATGC
>JAKSBL010000190.1 GCA_022361115.1 Spirochaetota bacterium
CGAAAATCGAAGCAATTCATGCAGGTTTAGAATGTGGTTTAATTGGTTCCAAATACAAGGGAATGGATATGATTTCAATTGGCCCGGATTTACGAGATGTTCATACTCCTAAAGAAAAACTCAATGTTTCTTCATTAGGCAGAATGACAGATTTTATGATTGATGTATTAAAATCTTATAAAGAGTAGGATACAGACATGCTGGAAAAGTGGATTTTCTGGAAAAAAAAGAAATCTCAAAAAAAGGGAAAAGATAATCCTGACGCAGAAAAAAGCGATACTGTAAGTCAAGAAAATCAGGATAAGGAAGATATTTTCTCTAGTTCTTTTGAGAAAAATCAGAATGAATTAAGAGAAAAAAGCATCGGAAAAAACAGTAAAAGGAATTTTTTTGAATCACGTACCAGTAATCTAGGGGATGATCATTCTTCTGCAACCACTGATTATTATGATGACCAACATATCAAACGAAAGGTTATATTTGATCGTGAGTTTTTAGGGTTATTATTAATTTTAGTATTATTGGTGCTGGTTTCTGTGTTGTTTTTTCGAATCATTAGAATATTTTTTACTCCGATTTTACTGGCTCTCTCCTTTACAACCCTTTTTTATCCATTTTACCGCTTTTTTTTAAAAAAATTTGGAAATAACAAAAACCTAAGTGCATTTATTTGCTGTTTGTTGTTATTACTCATTTTATTTATACCAGTATATTTCATTGGCTACCTGGTGACAATACAGGCTATTGAACTGGCTAAAATTATTAATGCATTTATTCGAGAAGGGAATTTTGATTTTTTTACCATATTTGAGAATATCCCTTTTTCCCACTTATGGTCTGATTTTTCCATTGATTGGAAGGGGCTTGTTTTAGAAGGAGCAAAAATAGCAAGTACTGAAGCCACATCCCTGCTCAATGTAACATTTAACAAAGCCATGGCTCTGGTAGCTAATTTATTTATAGTTTTATTTACAATGTTCTATTTTTTTCGGGATGGAGAGGAAATGGTAGCAAAACTGATCTATTTAAGTCCTCTTCGCCCCATATATGAACGGAGAATCATCAATCGGTTTGTACAGATTTCTCGTGCCACAATCAAAGGGACATTAGTCATCGGGTTGATACAAGGCTCTATTGCTTCTGTTGTCCTTTTAATCTTTGGTATTAATGGCTGGATGCTTTGGGGAGTTGTGATGGTGATTTTATCTATCATTCCAATGGTAGGAACCTGGATGGTTATGATACCAATAGCAGTATTTCAGCTTATAACAGGAAATTATGTTGCAGGAATCGGTATTATTGTTATCAATACAGTGATTATTGCTAATATTGATAATCTGATCCGACCCCGTTTAATTGGAGGAGAGGCTAAAATACATGATTTAATGATTTTTTTCTCTACTATTGGCGGGATTGCAGTATTTGGAATTATGGGTTTTATAATTGGACCCATTATAGCTGTTTTGTTTATTACTATCCTGGATATCTATGGGGTGGAATTTAAAGCCACTTTAACACAAAAAATCTAATGAATAGATAGGAAAATAAAATGCACAAAGTTGTAGAACGATTTATAAAATATGTCAAGATGGATACACAATCTGATGATTCATCTGACTCTTTTCCTAGTACAAAAAAACAATTTGAACTAGCAGAAGTATTAAAAAAAGAGATGGAAGAGTTAGGGTTAACAGAAATTGAATTAGATGAAAACTGTTATCTCATGGCAACATTGCCGGCAAATACAGATGAAGATGTTGCTGTTATTGGATTAATAGCTCATATGGATACCAGTCAAGATATGTCTGGAACCAATGTTAATCCTCAATTTATTGAAAACTATAATGGAAAAGATATTATTCTTAATAAGGATAAAAATATTATTATGTCTGTTGAAGAATTTCCAGATCTGTTAAAGTATGTTGGGAAAACTCTCATTACAACAGATGGAACAACTTTACTGGGGGCTGATGACAAAGCAGGAATTGCAGAAATTCTGACTGCGGTTGAGTATTTAATTAATCATCCAGAAATTAAGCATGGTAAAATTCGAATTGCTTTTACTCCAGATGAAGAAATTGGCAATGGAGCTGACTTTTTTAATGTTGAAAAATTTGGTGCAAAATATGCTTATACTATTGACAGCG
>JAKSBL010000093.1 GCA_022361115.1 Spirochaetota bacterium
AATGTTATTTGCTTTTTTTGATTAAGTTGAATGAGTAAATCAGCAATTAACTGACTATTGGCTTTGTCTAATGCTCCTGTTGGTTCATCAGCTAATATTAAAGCTGGATGGTTAATCAACGAACGGAGGATAGCAATTCTTTGACACTCTCCAATGGAAAGTTGATTCGGGTAATCAGATACTCTGGAAGATAATCCAATAATTTCTAATAATTGTTGAGCCCGGTTTTCAACTTTTTTAGAATCTTGATAATCAGGATGTATCATTGCTGGGATGAGTATATTTTCCCAGATCGTGCATTGGGGTAAAAGGTGATGGTTTTGAAAAACAAAACCAATTTCTTCATTCCGATACTGCTCTTTTTCCCGATGAGATAAACTATTTATGTTAGTATTTTTGAATTTGATTTGTCCTTCATAGTCGTGATCCAGTGTTCCAATTAAATTGAGGAGTGTACTTTTACCAGATCCTGAGATGCCAGTAATCGCTACTAATTCTCCTTGATTGACTTGTAAATTTAAGCCGTTAAAAACCGGTACCGGATTACCTGGATAGGATTTATAAATATCCTTTAACTGGAGTAACATAATTCCCTTCTTTTTTTAATTAATAGTAATCTTTTAATACCTGTTTGATCATTTTTATTGTCTTATATTTTTATATTACAGGTTAAAAGTAAAATGATACAACATCCCGTTTTCTGTTACTAAAACCAGATGAGAATCAATTAATGCGACTGAATTCAATATGGGAGAACCAGCATAAAAAGACCAGACTTCACTGCCTTTCTCAATATCCAGCATGTATAAATAACCATCCTGAGAGCCAATAACCACATACTGATCGGTTAAAACAGCGGAACTATCAATTGCTTTTCCAGTCAGGAATGACCATTTTGATTTCCCTGATTTTTTATCAAAACCATAAACCTGACCATTGCGATTACCAATGATGATCAATTCATCGTTGAAAGCTGGTGTTGAAAAAAAAGCATCCCATTCGGCCTGATTATTATGCTGCCAGTTTTCTTTATTTTGGAGGACATTGAATGAGAGAATGGTTCCTCCATAATTAGCTGCTATTAAGTTGTTGTTTTCCCAAATCGGAGAAGAAGCAATATAGGAACCCGTATTAAAAGAGGTAATCAGTTTACCTTGAGTATTGATCACATGAAGCAATGCATCACAACCACCAATAGCAATCTGGTTATTAAAAATAGCTGGAGTACCGTTGATATAATTATCAATCTGGTATACCCATTGCTTTTGGCCAGTCTGTCCATTTAAGCAAATAATCTGTCCCCCATATGTCCCAAAAACCAGGTAAAGTTGTTTAGCTTGATAAAAATAATTTGCTGATCCGGTTATTTTTTCCTGGCCTGAGTATTTCCAGAGCAATTGTCCATTCCGCTTATTAAATGCCCAGAAATTGCCTTGAATATCTCCAACACAGAGCATATCCTGAACAACCAAACCAGAAGCTTCAATTTGCATATTTGTCTGATATTTCCATTTCACTTCTAAAGTATTTAAATCTAACGCCAGGATATTTCCATCCAATGTACTAATAAAAATGGTTTGTTCATTAATAATAGGGGAAGCTTTAATCTCTTGTTGAAACTGATATTTATTTGCTAATTTGATCGGAAGATCTATTTTTACAGAACTATTGCCGGATAATTGTGAATCACCCCGAAAAATAGGCCATTGATTAACAGAACTGGTGATCAATGGGATGTTTATTAAAAAAGAGACAATTATTAACAAGTATTTTAAGGAATGAATATATCTATATTTAATACTATTTAATAAACCGCCCAAAAACCTACCCTTCATTAATTAGTACAAAAAACTTATGAAAAAATATTAAAAAAAATACTCTTTTACTTCCTAATAAAAACTAATTATCCTTATGGTAAAGATAGTTATTTCAAAATTAAAAGTCCAGTAAGATCTGGGAAATCACGCTGGAATAGAAATTGCAGATAATCATGAAGAACTCATAAGAGCTCAAAAATTATTCATCATGAATTTTATTTAAGAATTCTGATTTGCTATTGACTTTCATTTTTTCATAGATTTTTTGAATATGGCCTTCTACAGTTTTAATAGAAACATTTAATTCAAAAGCAATTTCTTTATAGAGAAATCCTTTTTTTAATAATGAAGCCACTTCTTCTTCTCGGTTGGTTAGATTATACTTTTTGATCCGTTCTGAGAAAGTTTCCTTATGCTCATCATCATTAATCTTATTAATCGCATTGATAATTTTATGACTGATTTTTTTTGTATAGGTATCCCGATTTTTTAACATATTGTGGATTTTTACTTTTAATTCTTCAAGCTGAAATGGTTTGGTAATGTAATCAATTGCTCCTTCTCTTAATGCTTCAATACGAAAAGCATCTTCATTACGAGCTGTAAGAAAGATAAAAGGGACATCATTAAAACGATTATCATTTTGGATCTCTTTATAAAAATCCAATCCGTCCATTTCATCCATCATAATATCAGAAATAATAATATTCGGCTTTGGTATATCATCCAGTTTTTTTAAAGCTTCTTTTCCATTACAAGCATAATAAATATTGTATTCATCATTAAAGGCAAGTTGAAAAAAATGAAGTAAATCTTCATTATCATCAACATAAAATACATTTTTATAATCTACGTTATATTCTACGGGTAAATCAATTTCTTGACTCTGCATGATTAAATCACCAATTGATAATTTGGTATTTTGAGCTTTATCTTTATGATAATGATTTTTATCAAGAATAATTGTAAAGGTACTGCCCTGCCCTAACTGGCTTTCCACTTTTATCTGGCCATTTAAAGATTCTACCACTTTCTTAGCCTGAAAAAGGCCAAGGCCCATACCAGAACTCTTTTGGCTATTTTCATTTACAATCATATAGTAGGGCTTGAAAATATTCTCAATCTCATCTTCAGCTATGCCAATACCATTGTCCCGTATTGTAATATAAAATTTCTCAATATTCAAGGATTTAACTTCAATTTCTATAGTACCAGAATAATCAGTAAATTTGATAGCATTATCAATAAGATGAAAGAGAATGCTCTCAAAAGGGATAGAATCACATATTATAAATAAATTATCCTCAATTTGGGAATAAATAGTAATTTGTTTTTGTTCTGCTTTTCTTTCCATAATAGGAATTAGATCTTGAAAAACATTGGTTATAGAAAATATTTGTTCATGATTATAAGATATTAACCCCTTTTCCATTTGTTCTATATTTAAATAGTGAAGAACCATTTTTTTCAGACGTTGAATGTTTTTTTCCAGAACTTTAAAATCTTCTTTCTTTTTGGACTTTCTATAAAAATCCAGATACCCTTCTATCAATGTTAATGGTGTTTTGGTTTCATTAGCTAGATTAACAAAAAAGTTAGTTTTTCTCAATTTTTCCTGCTCTAATTCATCTGTTCTTTGCTTAACCTTTTTTTCTAGTGACCAGTGTAGTTCCTGAAACTCCTGATGCTCTCGATTAAAATCCTCTATAATAGCATAAACAAAAGTCATCATCATAATGATAATACCTAGATAGGATATGGGTGCTAATTTATGGGTATCCAATAAATAAAAAATTACCATAAAAGTAAATGAAAGAATAGTGGCAATAAAACCAGTAAAAATGATAAATTGTTTCCTTTGTTGATAGGCCTTTTGTTTAACAATCTGATAAATAATCCCAATGGCAAAAGAGTAAAGGACAATCATAGCAAAAGCATAATAGAATATCCGCCAGATAGTTTTTGGATCCATTAAATAAAGAATCAATAACACAATGTTAACTGTTAAAAACAGAGATAACAGAATGATAAAAAACATTTTTAATCTTTTTAGTTGAAAAACTTGATATAAAAACATAGTAGAAAAAAAAGGCACTAAACTTGGAACAGTCATACCAGTAATATTTTCATCAATTGCATAAAATTGAGTAATAATTTTATAAAAACCTAATAGACAAATAATAGAAAAGATAAATCCAACAAAAGCTAAATTGGTTTTATCTTTTTTGCGTCCTAAAAAAATAAAAAAATGGGTAATGAGCAATGCACAAAATATACCTAATAAGAAAAAATTAAAATACACAGTTTTTTTGGCCTTTTTTAGTTATGAAAAGTTATATACTATACTATTATACTGATCTTACAATATAATGTCAAATTTGGCAACTGTTAATATCCTTAGCACATTCTTTGTATTATTTGAATTAAGGAATCACTATAATAGTTTTTTAAATGAATCAATGAAAGTTGAATTCATAATATCAAAAAAGAATATAAAAAATTAGGCAAAAGGACGAAATTATGATACTTTATTTGCATGAATAGACAAAAAAAAATCCCTTTTTCACCTCCTGATATTTCTCAAAGTGAAATCGATCAGGTGATAGAGGTTTTAAAATCCGGCTGGATTACTACTGGGCCAAAGACTCGACTTTTTGAGGATAAACTCAAAGACTATTGTCAAACCGACCGAGTATTGTGTCTGAATTCGGCTACCGCAGGCTTATTTCTGGCTTTGAAACTTTTTGACATTGGCCCGGGAGATGAAGTCATTACTAGCCCTTATACTTATGCATCTTCAGCTAATGTGATTGTTCATTGTGGTGCAACTCCGGTTTTTGCCGATATTCAGCAAAAAGATTTTAACATTGATCCTAATCAAATTGCAGCTAAAATAACTCCCCGCACAAAAGCAGTTATCACTACTGATTTTGGCGGCTTTCCAGTTGATTATCAAGAAATTCATGCTGTTTTAGAATCAGCAAAACCTCTTTTTCAACCAACAGA
>JAKSBL010000110.1 GCA_022361115.1 Spirochaetota bacterium
AAAAAGATTGTTTTTATCAGATTGTCATTAATTATCATAAAGATCGCTTAACAGAACGTAGCCAAAAAAACTTATCCGAATACTTAAAATTTCAGATTAATCGTTTTGACTTATTAATGAATATCAATATTACTAAATTGGAAATAACGAATACTGACAATATCAATATCTATGATCAATATTTGCAAGCAAAAGACCAAGGTGAGTTGATTACTGCAGAGAAATACCTTTCACAAGTAGAAAAAGAAAATCAAAATAATTATCAAAATTTGGAAAATATGGAAAAGGTGGACCCCAATTATCAAAATACTTTAAAAAAATCCATTTATGAAACAACAGAAAAAAAATATTTAGAAGAGGTAGCACATCTTGAAGATTTACAAAACAAAGTAGATGAAGAGCGGAATGAATTAGCATTAATTAATGATCGAATTAAGTATAATCTATCTCTGGCTGATGAGTTATACAAAGATGCTGTTAATTTTGATCGCCGTTATGATCTTGAAAAAGCTAAAGACATTTATGAGAAATCTCGAGATAAATATGTTGAAGTCAGAAGAGATACAAAATCATCTTATGTAGATAACCAATTAGCCACTATTGAAAAACGATTGAATTTTATTGAAGAAAAAATAGCTCAAACTGATCTTAAAAATGCTGAAGAAAGTCTGGCTAAAGCTCGCGCTTATCTCTATGCAGATGACTATCTAAAAGCCAGAAATGAAATCAATCTGGCTAAAATCATTTATAAAAAATATGATATTGAGAATCCTTTATTAGATAATCTTGATGAACGGATCACCAAATCTTTAAAAATTGCTTCTGGAAAAAAATTGATTATTGGTGATCCGTTGTATGAAAAAATTATTGAATTGATAAATATTGCTAATTCTCTTTACAGCAAGCAACAGTATGAAGAAGCATTAGCAATAGTTGATCAAATTTTAAGTGAAAAACCTTATCATGAAGAAGCTAAACGTTTAGAAACTAAAATATTAAAAATATTTGATCCGGAAAGCTACCAATTACGTTTTAATACTTACTGGTCTGATGCCGTAACTTTTTATCAGCAGGGTAATTATGAAAGGGCTTATCAGGAATTTGAACAACTAAAAGAATTTCAGGAAAGATTGACAGAGATTAATAAATATATCTATAATTGTAAAGTAAATTTAGGGCTTATTCAAAAAGTTCTCACAGCAGCTGATAAACAAGCTGCCTTAAATTTGGTTAAAAGTGCACAAACCAATTATAACCGTGGCCAATTGCAACAAGCCTTAACACTTGTTGAGCAGGCTATCAATATTTGGGATAAAGTTCCCGGGGCAAGAGATATTCAATATAAAGTTTCTATTGGTCTGAAAAAACCATTACCAAAATTAACTTCAAATGAACAAATCATTTTGGAAAAAGCCAATGAATATTATCGAAAGCGGGAATATGAAAAGGCATATGAAAAAACCAATGAGATTTTGAATAGAGTTGATAAAAATGCCCTGCAATACAAAGAGGTGGTTGATTTAAATCGTAAAGCTTATTTAAAAATGAAAAGTGTTAGTTCATGACAAAAAAAATAACTATATTCATTACCATTTTGTTTCATTTCTCAATGTTTGGACAGGATATCTTTTGGGATAGAGAAGTCAGCCTGCAGAAAGGGGACTTAGGAAAATTTCAGGTTTTAACCAATGATCAAATTCTGGTATTGCTGACTACTGATGTCAGCGAGTATAGTGAGCAATCCAAAACTTATGATATTTATTTTTCCGTCAGCAGTGATAACCGCCAGTGGTTCACCAAAAAGCTGCTGATTAAAGATGCTTATAGCCATAATGAAAAAGGGGTAGATTATTCTGCTGCAATCAGCAAAGATAACATTTTTTATCTTTGTTACAGAAAAAATACCAATCATCTGGTGATTATTCAGGTTGATGCTGATCAAAACCTGGAAAGTAAAATCATTGCTGAAGTGAAATCAGAAAACATTATTTATTCTCCAGAATTGTATCTTCAAGCGAATAACTCCTTGCATCTGGTCTATTCGGAAAATGTTCCTATTATTGATAGCCAGGGTAACCGAGTAAATATTAGTACTTTAAACTATCGAAAGATTTTGCTCAGTGGTGAGATTGTTGCCGAACATCAATTTGCTCCCAATTACCGAACTCCAATCAATCCACAATTTGTCTATGATCAGGGAACAATTTATGTTTTTTTTCAAGCAAAAGCAGTAGGGAGTACTCTTTATCATATTATGTATGCTAAGACTAATGATGGTACCATTTGGGAAGAAAAAGTAGTCATTCACTCGGATCAATATAATAATCAGTCACCCTATGCTTTAATAAAAAACAAGATATGCTATATTGTCTGGGAAAAAAATGATGACAATTATATTAATCACATTTACTATATTAAGCTAAATATTGACACCCTGTCTGTTATTACTGAAGAAAGATTACTCTCTTCAGACATTTCTGAAGCTCACTCAGCTTTTATTACTTTATATTCCAGGGAAGACGAAGTTTTTGAGTTAATCTTCTGGTACGATAATTATAAAAACAATTTTCAAAATTATTATATTGTTAATACGAATGATATTTTTACTAATCCAATTATGTTAACCGAAAAGCCCGGAAGAACTATTTATAATCAGGTTCTGGATTATCAGGACAAACCTGTTTTGTTTTTTTTACAGCAAAACCAAACAAATGAGCTCTATTATAAACAAATTGATTATTTTGTAGATAAACCTCAAATTTATGTTTCTAAAATGCCTCTTTCCAGAAAAATAAATAGAACAGATGTGGAAATAGCCTGGCAGCCTGTTGAAGATATTTCAGGTATGAGAGAATATCGTGTATTATTAACCCAGGAACCAGGTGAAAAAATAACCAGAGATATTTTCCCGGATTTTCATACTTCCCGAAGTAAAAAATTTAATCAATTAAAAGATGGTATTTGGTATGCAAAGATTAAAGCCTATGACAAAGCCGGCAATGCCAGTGAAGAGGCTGTTTATCAGTTTGAAGTAGATACTACCCCACCCAATGGGCCGGTTTTTGATCCGTTAGAACTGGACGAAGATGGAACTCTTAACACAAATTCACCCATTATCAGCTGGCAAGCAGATAATGAGTCTCTTAAATCATACCGAGTGTATCAAAAACTCATTTTCACCTCACTAAATAATGAACAAAATGATCAATTAATTGAACAGGCCAAAAGACAAGCCGGGACAAGTGCCTTTAATAGAACAACTGCTAATAGCATCAGTTTAAGTGAATTAGACAATGGAATATTGGTAGTTGGTGTGAGTGGCTATGATGAAGCTGGGAATCAATCAGCTATTAGCTGGCAAACTTATCTATTAAATGATTATATTCCCCGAACCTATATATCTTATATTTCTCCTCAAACTTTACCGAATGGGGAGCAAATGTTTGCGATTTTAGGACGCGGATTTAGTGTTGATGGAAGTGTGAATACAATTTATATTGATCGTGATCAAAAGGCTCCTTATGATTATGTTTTAAATGGAAACTACTTTCAAGTAGCCCATGACCGCAGGATCAATCCTCTGAAGTCCGTTGAAATTGAAGAAGGACGGTATTATATTGGAGTGAATCATCCTGTCAGAGGAAAAGCCTTTTATCCTAATCTATTGGCTTTTGAACAAAAATGGCTCTTTTTGGATAGCGGCGGTATGGAACGGCCATTTTATCAGATCAGTTTTATTACTAATGAGCTGGATGCAACTCGGGTTTTTATCATTATCATGGCAATAATCTGGATCTTTATCCTTATCATATTATTTTTCAGTGCCATTCGTATAGGAATCAATAAACGAAGAATTAATTACCTTTTAAAAGAACTGAACCAAATTCGTTTCCAGATGTCACATCTGGAGTACAATATTAAAAAAGAGGTGACTATGAAAATTAAGATGAGTCTCACTTTTAAATATACTATAACCATATTACTCTTAGTTATGATGATTGTTACCAGTACCTCCTTTACACTGGGGTTTATCATGCTAAACAATAGTAAAACAAATATTGCTAATGAAATAAAAGAACGGATTTCCATCATTACCAGTAATTTTCAAACCACCATAAATGATGTTACGACTTTAGAAAAAGGTTATACAGAATACGTTGACCAGACAGATATTGTGGCTAAATTACCCAATATGGCTTATGCTTTGATTCACTTCAACGAAGATGACAGTTATATTTTTAGCAATGGTGAAGAAGAAGAGGTGCTTTTTCAGAATACTGATTTTGGTTTGCTAACTAACGAAGAAAAGGAAAATATTTTAAGAGATTTGGTTTTTACTGATCAATTTAAAAATGATATTAGCCCGTTTAAAGATGAAATTATCAAAAATGAGTTTTTAATTTATCCTGAATTTGATACAGATAATTTAAAAGATTATTATTTATTTGTTGCCCCTTTTTATAATGAATTAGCAGAAGACAGTTATGCAGGTGAAGTTGTAATTGCCTATTCTTTTGTGAAAACGATTGAACAGTTAAACCAGGATGCTATGAATTTGATTAAAATTACTTCCCTGATTACCTTGATTGCCATCGCCATTTCAGCCTTAGGAGCAATTATTTTAGCTACATCAACCATCCGGCCTATAAAAAAGATGTATAGTCATGTAAATGTGATTTCTGAAACAGAGGACTATGAAAAATTAGTGGGTACTGAACATGAGGCTATTTCCATAAAATCTAGTGATGAAATTGCTGTCTTAGCTTCGTCTATTAATAGTATGACGAATAAACTGATTGAAAAAGCCAAGGCTGATAAACAACTTTTATTAGGTAAAGAAATTCAGAAAAAATTTATCCCTTTAGAACCTCATCAAACAGATTATATTGACATCTATGGTTTTTATAATGGGGCCAAAGGGGTATCTGGAGACTATTTTGACTATAAAAAACTGGATGATGATCATTATGCCTTTATTATTTGTGATGTAGCAGGGAAAGCCGTTCCTGCAGCCCTCATTATGGTTCAAATTTCCACCGTCTTCCATGCTTATTTTTCTAATTTTAAAGTATCAAAAAGAACCCTGGAAACAGTCAGCGTGGTAAATCAGATTAATGATACTGTTGCTGAAAGGGGATTTCAAGGCCGTTTTGCTGCAATTTTAGTCGTCATCTTAAATGTTAAAACCGGAAAAGCCTTAATGACCAATGCAGGTTATACTCAATTATTAGTTTATCGTAAAAAAAAGGATGCCTGTGAGTGGATTAAGCTAAATGAAGAAAGTGGCGCAGCAGGTGTCTTTCCGACCTTTATGCTCCCCTTTCCCTATAAACAGGAACATATGCTGGTAGATAAGGGGGACAATATTTTTCTCTTTACTGATGGTATTGAAGAATCCAGAAACGGCAATATTTTAGTCAATGAACAAGGTGAAGAATATGCTGAAGAATTTGGCTTGGAAAGGGTAAAAGCTACTTTAGAAGACACAAAAGTCAAAATACCAGAACGGTTTATCAATGATTTAATGAAAGTGGAAAAAGAGTTCAGGGGAGAACTGGAACAATATGATGATTTAACTGTACTGGCTGTAATGAGAAAATAATACTTTATACATATTTTACTTCTTTTTGAATACCAAGTTTTTTCATTTTTTTATAGAGATCCTGCCGGCAAAGGCCAATTTGACTTGCCGTATTTTTGACATTCCACTGGTTTTTATTTAAATAATGAAGAATAAATTCTTTCTCAAAAATGTCAATTGCTTCTTTTTTCGCCTGTGTGATTTGATCTGGGAACTGTGAAATGCTGATTAACAATTTTTCATTCTGATTGGTTGGCTGAACTGGAGAAGAAGCTGTATTTGTTTTTTTCAGAGTTTCAGTTGCTTGCTGATCATTCTCAATGTTTGATTTTTCTTTTTTATCCATTATTTCATCAGATAAGGAGAGGTCACTGGCACTGATCCAATCATTATTGCAAAAAAGGACAGCTTGTTCAATTTTATTTTTTAATTCACGGATATTACCTGGCCAGGTATGATTTTGTAATTGAGCAAGGCTGTTTTCGTCAAAACCTTGAATCTGTTTTTCATACTTTTTATTAAATTCTTTTAAAAAAGCCAGAGTCAGGGGTTGGATTTCTTCTTTACGAAAACGCAATGAAGGAATTTTTAGCTGGATCACATTGAGTCGATAATAAAGGTCTTCTCTAAAATTTCCTTTTGCTATTTCTTCTTCCAGATTACGGTTGGTTGCTGCAATAACTCGGGAATTGATCTTTATTGGCAGGCCTCCGCCTAGTCGTTGTATTTCTCCTTCTTGTAACACCCTCAATATTTTTGCCTGCATTTCAAAAGGCATTTCTCCAATTTCATCAAGAAAGATAGTCCCATTATGGGCTAATTCAAAAAAACCAACTTTTTTACCAATTGATCCTGTAAAAGCCCCTTTTTCAGAACCAAAAAGCTCTGATTCAATGAGAGTCTGTGGTAAAGCAGAACAATTAACCGAAATAAAATTACCTTGACGTTCAGAATGATGATGACAGATTCGAGCAATTAGCTCTTTTCCTGTTCCAGATTCTCCAGTGATCAGTAAAGGGATTTCAGTACGGGCAATGGTTTTGATTTTATCTATCATGGTACTCATGACCGGAGAAAAATAATAACCAAAACGGGAATCCGTTGATTCATCCATTTGTTCACGGCTGGATCGGATATGATTAATACGGTTGAGTAGAGCTTCATTATTAAAAGGTTTAGAAATATAATCATATGCTCCTTTTTTAATAGCATCAATAGCTACCTGCTCAGAACCAAAGGCGGTAATTAAAATGACTTGAATCCACTGGTAATTTTCTTTGATAATAGATAATAATTCCAGGCCATTTAAACCTGGTAAGTGATAATCTAATATTACAATATCAATGGATTGGTTCTCTAGTTTTTGTAAAGCTTCTTCACCATCAGAAGAAGAGTAAACCTGATACCCAGCATGAGTAAATAATTCGGTTAAAGCAAAACGTAATGTTTTTTCATCATCAACAATCAAGACTTTCAATTTAGACCCTCGTAATAATTAATGAGATTCTGATTCATTTATTTTATTTGTAATATATTCATTTAATTGAATTTGAAAAATGGTTTTTCCCGGTGTACCGGATAACAGTTTTATTTTACTTTGATATTGCTCTAATATTTTTTGACAAATCGTTAAGCCAATTCCCGTCCCTTCATCTTTGGTAGAGAAAAATGCTTTAAAAATGTTTTTTTCAGCTAATGCAGTTATTCCTTCTCCGTCATCCTCAACTAAAATGGATATGATACCTGATTCAAATTGGCTGGAAATACGAATAAGTTTAGCATTAGCTTCCATTGAATTATAAAACAAATTAAGAAAAATTTGGCGGAGATGGTAATTACTGATCGCTACTTTATGATGAAGGAGTGCTTTATCTAACTGAAATTGTATTTCTTTTTTTTGTAAATCAAAACGAACTAAATCATAAACCGATTGTATCACTAAATATAGATCAACAGGTTTTATTACTGTATCTGAATCAATTCTAAAGGATTTCAAAAAAGAATTAGCCAGGTTTTTAACTCGTTCTAAATCATCCGCCATAAGCATTAAATATTGTTTGGCATCCTTTTCTTCAATTTCACCAAATCGTGAAAGCAATTGCTGATTGAGAGAGCTAATTGCAGCAATAGGATTTTTTATTTCATGAATTAAGCTGGCTGACAATTTTTCTATTACTGTTTTTTTCTCAGTATTAAAACTCTCTTTTTGTAAATCCATTTGTGTTTTCTTCTCATACTGAATATAAGAAATAAAAACTATCAAACCAGTAACAGTTAGGATACCAGGGAGGATAAAATATACCTGTATCAGGTACTGATACATTACAGACAGAAAAACATTCCAGAGTATAAAAATCAAATAGGCTATAAAATGGAGAACCACCCAAAGGCTTATATAAAAGCGGAAATGTCGAGAGTAATTTTGCTGATTTTTTATTTGATTCAAAACATAAATCAATAGTATAAGCCACATAGAGAGTAAATAAATATGAGAAAAAAAGATAATTTTATGTAAGAAAAATATTGCTGGAATTGGAATCAGCAGTAATAATAGTGATAAAAGAATGAATTTTTTCTTTAGTTCACTGATTAAATAAATAGCTGCGGTGACAGGGAAATAATAAATCATATATTTGGATATATATGTATTACTTTCAATGAATCCTCCTGCTTCCATACTATATATCAAGCTGTATAAACAGTATACAAACCAGTACAGAAAATGGATCAACCTTTGTTGACTCCCATTTTTATTGATCAGATAAAAAACAGCTAGAATGAATAAGGAACCCGTAAAAAAAGGGCTAAAAAATGCAATTAAATCAAAACGCAACATATGTTTTCTTTTATATTTAAGTTCTATGGTATATTAACTGATCAAAGATAATAAATCAACCTTTAAACAGATATTTCAACAGTTAA
The DNA here is from genome assembly GCA_022361115.1 of Spirochaetota bacterium. Taxonomy (GTDB): domain Bacteria; phylum Spirochaetota; class GWE2-31-10; order GWE2-31-10; family GWE2-31-10; genus JAKSBL01. Next base: position 8,504 of record JAKSBL010000110.1, read on the forward strand.
ACATTTGAATAATATGCTGGAGAAAGGTCTGCTTGGGGTTTTTCAACAGTTTTTTTTGATTCTCCAACATACTTCAATATTTACATTATTTATGATATAGTTTATTATCAGCAGTTTTTATGCCATTTTTTATTGTTTTTATTTCATATTGCTTTAAAATGATGATGTTGTATTTTTATCCTGACAGATCTATAACTTATTCTGTCAGTAAAAAGACCACCATTGGTGGGGAGCTGTAAAAAAAAAGATTAAAACAGCTCATTGTTAACTGCTTTTTGTTTGCTATTTTGAGCAGAAAAACAAGTTATCTCAATAGAAATAAGATATAAATACTAATTAATTCGTTATTGCTGGCCTGAATAAGTTGAAAATAAAGTTAAATGCGAAATTATAATCATAAATTAACAGGAATTTATGAGATTTAACTGACATTAAGGCACTAATATTGTTATGGTATAATACTTGCTTATTATTGATGAATATAAATGAGATGTAAAATGAATAATAGAACTAGGATAATTATTTTTACCTTTTTTTTCTTTTGTTTTCTTGCTCAATTGGGTTTTAGTGAGGCAAAATCCAAATCCCAGCTCCGTTATAAGATTGATTCTGGTACAAAGGTCGAAATTAATAATAAAAATGGCAGTATACGAATCAATGACTGGAGCCGTAGTTATGTGCAAGTAGAAGCCACCATGTTTTCCTGGGCCTGGGAAGGGTCAGAGGAGCTTAAAAAAGTAAAAATTGTTGCAGAGAGTGAAGGTAATACTTTTATCATTAGAACTGATTACCAGGTGCCTATTAATAAAGTTCCGGTTTATCTTGAGATTAATATTCCAGAATCTACCTATTTAAAATCAGTAAGCAATAATAATGGAGAAGTCAGAATTGAGGGCTGCCAAGGTGATTTGGAATTACATACAACCAATGGAAGAATCAGAATAGATAATTTCAATGGATTTGTCAAAGCAGAAACCACAAATAGCAATATTGAAGTGGATATGATGAAAGGTGAAGGGCAATTTAAAACAACCAATGGAAGAGTTAAAATTACTGATTCTACTGGGCCAATGACTGCTGAAACAACCAATGGATATGTAGATATCAATAATGTTTATGGTAATGTTAAAGTAACAGTTAATTCTGGTAATATAGATATGGATGATATAAGGGGAGATCAGCAATTAACCACTTCTTCCGGGAAAATTGAAGTTGATGATTGTACTGGTAATCTGGTTATCCATACAAATTATGGTAATATTGATGTGGACAATGTGAATGGTTTAGTCGACGCTGAAACCAGTAATGGCAGGATTAAGATACGGGACGTAAAAGCTATCATTCGAGCTGTCACTAATAATGGTAAAATTGATGTAGAAATGAGAAAAATTGATGAACAAGGAAGTTACCTTCTGTCCCGTAATGGTACAATTGAAGTCAAATTTTCTTACTCTATCCAGGCAAATCTGGAAATTTACTGTCCCATCGGGACTGTGGATATTGGTGATATCCATTTAAAAATGCAATCTTCCGAGGATGGACGTCAAATCGGCATCCTCCGCAAAGGTGGCCCTCTTATATATATTGAATCGTCTGTTGGAAATATCGAATTGAAAGATTTATAACTCGATATTTATGTTCTCAATGATATCAAAAAAACGGGTATTTTCTTCTTCAATGCTAATATTAAATATATCTGCCAGGGCAATGATTTTGCGAATCTGGATCATTATTTTAAATTTAGTTTCCTCTTCAATCGTATCTTTCAGCTGTTGTGCAAGTTGAGGGACATGGTTTTTTAATATATGAAAGATGTAATTTTCCAGTTGAAATTTTTCAATTTTTAAATGTGCTTGATTACAAAATTTGATTAGTTCAACAGCTTTTGCATATACTGGAGATAACAGGTCTTCATTTTGTGATAATTCATCTTTTAAAATTTGAGAAAACTTCTTTTTTAATAGTGTTGCTTCAATCTCTAATTTAAAAAAATTGGTTAACTCAAAAATCTTTGCCAGCTCCTTATATTGAACTTGTGAAGGAAAAGTGATGAGTTTTTCAGTTAAAAGATAAAAATAGGCTTCAATAGTATTGCGGATAAAAAACTTTGGTAATTCAGTTAAGCCAGAATTAATATTTTTAAATCTTTCCAATAATTCTAAAACACCAGGTAGTTGCTGGGCATTCATTTCTGCAATTTCATCCAATTTATCTCTGGTGATTTCTGCTATGATGGCATTCTTAATTTGTGTTAACAGGTTTTGCTCACATAGATTATTAATATAAGGGTGATTGATTTTTTTATTTTTTTGGATCTGCTCTTTTATTTCATTAAAATGACTAAAATCTTGGTCTGTTATATATAATTGATAATGATTATACTCATTTATTTTTATAATAAAAAACATTTTAACATCATAGCGATTCGTTTTATCAATTATTGTGATCTGTCCTTTTTTAATTTCTTTATTATTGCTAATTGGACTGATTAAAAAATCTTTATAAAAATAGTGGTTAAAAATATTAAAATCAGTTTTGTTATATTGAGGCAAATAGATTTGGAGAGCAATAAAATTATTGGCAATGTGAAAAATATCCTGTATTTCAGGAATTACCCATTTTTCTAATAACCATAACCCTTGATGATACTCTTTAATATTTGATTTAGCTTCTTTCAGTTTTGCTTTCATTTCTTCAAGAGCGGTATTATCCTGTTGTTCTGGTTCTGTGAGAAGATAGGATTTATATGCATATTTTAAGTTTTGTATGGTTTCAATTCCTGATATTTCAGTAAAAAACCAACCACAGGAAGTATACATAAAAAAAGCATATTTTTGTGCTTCTAAAAGCCTCAGAATTTTTTTAATTTCTTCTTTATTCAATTTTTGTTTTGCGTGTCTTGAAAGAAAACCAAGATTGTCCAAATTATAATTATTGAGAATAAACTCAATATAATCATTACGAAGGGCCCAGACATCATCTATCATATCTGACAATTCTTGTTGATAAATATGATCAATACTTTTTTTTAGTATGTCCAGTCCTTTCCTTAAAGGGTGGCGCCATTCTTGAGTCCAATCAGGATATCCTCCTGTATAGCAACCACAGTTTTTATACCATCTTCCCACACCATGAATACAACTCCAGGAGGAACCTTTATTGTCATTGCCCAGCCATATTTCAACTTCATTTTCAGGTGGATTTTCTGCTAAATATTCACCAAAATTGGTAAATCGGATTTGTTGATTATTGTTATGATAATTATGAATGAGACTGGATAAACACATATCTCCGAATGGTTCATGATGGCCAAAAATCTCACCATCCGATGCAATGATGATTACATCAGTATCATTTTTAACTAAAGGATTATGAATGATTCGTGAAGCAAAATGATCAGCATTATGAAGTAAGTGTTCAAAGCTGACTGAATGAGATAAGTCCTGATCAAAGAAAAAAACGGCTAATTCACCATGGCTACGAACAACTTTATAAACCTGTTGACTATCAATTGGTTGTTTTTTAGCATCAATCCAATGATCACTATTAGACATTTTAAAGGATTCTGCCTGTATTGGAGAGAGAATAATAAATTTTATTCCCATTTCAATTAAAAGATCAATAGTTTGGTAATCCACAGCTGTTTCTGATAACCAGATCCCTTCACTTTTTCTTCCGAACTTTGTTTCAAAGTGTTTTAATCCCCAGAGAATTTGAGTTTTTTTGTCTTCAAAAGTTTGTAAGGGCATAATGACATGATTATAAACCTGAGCTATGGCATTTCCATGTCCTTGGTGATCTAAAACAGATTGTTTATCTGCCTCAATAACAAACTGAAAGACATCAGGTTCTTTTTCTTCCAGCCAGTTTAATAGGGTAGGGCCAAAATTAAAGCTAATATATTGATAATTATTTATAATTTGTATTATTTTACCATTCTCATCCAATACTCTTGAATAAGCATTTGGCCCATAACACTCTTTAGCTATCCGGTAATTCCAGTTTTTTTCAGGAAAAGCAGAAGGTTGATCCTCAATTTCATTAGTCCAAGGGTCTTCTCTTGGGGGTTGATAAAAATGGCCGTGAACAATTAGATTCACTTTGTGTTGACTCAATTGAAGCTCCTAAAAAATCTTGACTTCAGAAGAAAGTACGTATATTTACTTTTTTGAGATTATTATAAATAAAAAAAAGAAAAAAGTCATTCATTTCCTATATCTTTTCATTTGAATCCTTTAGGTATTAATCCTGATAAGTAAAAATATCCTTTCTTTGGAATAATCAGTACCTCTTGTTGACAAATACTAATATAGTCATTATA
>JAKSBL010000616.1 GCA_022361115.1 Spirochaetota bacterium
ATAAAATGACCTTATCATTCTGGACCAGATTAGTAGGATCGAGTAATGATAGGATAACGACCTTAAGGATTCATTATGGTGATGAATGTAAAGTACTATTAAATAGAAGTAATAATGGGTGGGATAACTTTATAAATGTTAATGGAAATTATTCAGCACATGATAGTACATCGTTATATTCAGAAACAGATTTTTTTCATGTATATATTGTAATGGATAAAAATGCTGGATTAAGTAATGGTAAAGCTGTTCGGGTTTATATAAACAATCATTTAGTAATGGAACATGATGAAACATTTAACCTAGTGAATGATTTTAGCATATCTTATGAAGGAAATAATAGTAGTACTGAAATTGCTTATTACTATTTTGATAATATAAAAATCTGGGATTATATTGTCTCTGAAAATCCCAGTTGGGAAACTCAGAGTGCTGATCCTGAAAATATTCTTATTCCGTCAGATTTACTAAAACCTATCTACTTTAGCAAATGTGAAAGTATTGCTAATCATACAACAGAAGCTGAAATTGGAAATGCAGAGATAGTTGAAGGAGCTTTTTATGATATTATTTCAGGTAGTAATTATAGTAAATATGGAAATGCAATACGAGAGTTAGATAATAATACTGGTAACACGAAAATTTTATATCAAAATACTCAAAGCAATCAAGGAACTATTTCATTTTGGGGACAAATGTCGCTAATTGAAAGTGCAATTGACATTAGAATCGGATCAGGACTACAGATACTATTAACAAATGAAAATCAAAATCCTTTTTTACGAATAAATGGTAATGTTGTCGATAGTTATTCTAGTGGAATTAATTCGAATCTTCATCATTTTTATATTATATGGGATAAAAGTGGTAATTTACAAAATAATGATACGATTCAGGTTTACATAGATGGTTCTCTTTATATGAATTCTAGTGTTTCACTGAATGATGTTGATGAAGATATCACTTTTAACTATAGAGCTCTAAATAATAGTTATGTTACAGTAGATAATCTTAAAATTTGGGAATATGTAGTTTCTACTAATCCTAACTGGGAAAATGAAAGTAGCGATCCTGAGAATGTTTTAACCTATGAAGACCCAAGTTCAGTTCCTGATTTTTGGAGTGATTGTGAGACTGTTGATAGTCTTACCAATAGTGCAAATATATATGACTCTGATAATCCTCCTGTTTTAGATAATACAGGTGGCTTTAGTGCTGTTGTTGGAAAAATAAACAATGCTATACAAGCACATTTTAATCCTCAACAAAAACAGATGTATTATCCTTTTGGACAAAACTTTACTACCCCAGATGAATTCACCATGTCTTTTTATCTTCAATTAGAATCAGGAGCTTCTCATAAACAAGGTTTAAATATTTATTTAAATGATATTGATTCCACTATTGGTTTTACTAATGATCAAGGAACATGGAATCATAGTTTAAAAGTCGATGGAGTACATGATCAAAGTACAAGTAATGTAGATTTAGGAAGTGATTTTAAACATATATATATAATAGGAGATAAAAATGCAGGATTAGCAGGTGGTACATCTCTAAAAGTATATATCGATGGTCAACTTGAAATAAGTTATAATCAATCCTTCACTACAGGTAATTTTTCCATGTATTTTCATTGTAGTATTCATTCTGGAGATAATAGTTGGATTAAAATGGATGATCTAAAGATTTGGAAGAAAGTATACTCAGAAAACCCCAATGATGTTTATAATGATTCAAATGATCAAGAAACAAATTTATTAGATGGTCCAGGTAAATATATTGTTTTTAAAATTGCTAAAAATCCTTTTATGACCCCTGCAATTATCGATAAAACCAATATTGAGAACAAAATAAAATTTATTCCAGTAGGAACATTCTGGGATACCTTGGAAAACAGAACCAAAGAAATCTATAATAAAACCCTCTATCCTAATGAACCCCATGCCATTGAGTTAACTACTGCAGATCAGTATTATATAGAAGGAAATCAATATCTTTATTACATAGTGAAAAAAGCAAATCTCAAGAGTTATTTTGAAACAGCTACAGAAGCTGCCAGTTTATTTACAGATTTAAATGGGTATGACATTGCAAATAATATTGTTATTGATCCAGGTTCACTCAGAATAGAATATGAATTAGGAACAAATTATCAACCAGTGGACATTTATGTGACAGGAGATGATACTCTGGATCATGCCAATGACATTCAAGACATCATAGTCTATGACTACAGTTATGAGGATAGTTTTGATCCAGAGACAGACACAGAGATCCAGTTAAAATCAGAACTTTCTCATGAGCTGTTTACAACAGATGACAGTACAACAGACCGTACTTTTGTCCATCAACATACTAGTTCAAGCGAATATGCTGATTATTTAACCATCAATTTCTGGTTTCGGGTTGAAGATGAATACATCAATCCTAATGAAGATTTATATGACAGTCATTACCGCAAGCTTTTTACTGTTGCTGGTGATAATATTAATTCAGAACTGATCCACCTGGGATACAATGGGAATGAATTAAAACTCTTTGATAATCTCAGCAACAATACCATTTTATCCATTACTAACAGTAATAGTATTGCACCGAATCTGACCGAGTGGAACATGGCAACTTTTCAGTTTGATCCAGCAACTGGTAAAGTGGAACTTTTACTTAATAAAGAAAAAGCAACTTTTTCAGATGGGACAAACTCAGTAGAGATGGTTCTGCTGGAAGAATTTATGAACCAGATTTTGAGTCAGGATTCCAGATTTTACTTTGGAGCTTCACCTGGTAATGAGTATAATACTGGTTTTTTCTCAATCGCTAAACCCTATTATATCAATAAAGAACTCACTCTGGCTGATTTGACCCGATTGTATACTTTAAAAGATCAGTCAGCTAACGGGGATCAGGAATACTGGTTTACCAGTAATAAAAGTGATTTTATGGCAGGAGCTAATAATTTAAGAGAACTGGGATCAGGTACAGATTATGTCTATACTGCTGAAAATGCTGATTTTAATGAACCAGTTTCTAATGGTAGCTTAAAAGCCAGTACTGCTCAGAGAAATTACCTGGTGCAAAAAGAAACAGAAAATCCTGGTATGTACCGGGTAATCCTTGCTGATGCAGATAATCCGATTCGCTATAATCTAACAGAAACCAGTTATGATACCTATTTTGAACTTGAACCAAAAGCATCCGGAGAAGGGAGCTACTTCTTTGGAGATAAAAACAGCAATTATGGTCTAGGCCAGGATAAATGGTACTCGATTTCTGGTGAAGTTTTATCCATAACCGATGGAACTGCTGCTAACCTTTTTCTCCGTATCAATGGCAAGGAACAGAGTTTTCCATTAACTAAAGGGAAGTTTCATTTTATTTACAACAATCCTGGAGAAATGATCCCTTCTGATGTTAAGTTGTATATTAAAACTAATGGTAAAATTGCACTTTCTACTGATATGAAGCTTAATGAAGGGAATTATATCCTGCCTGATGGATTAGAGCCTACAGGAC
>JAKSBL010000512.1 GCA_022361115.1 Spirochaetota bacterium
AAAAAGATGAAACGATGCGTGAAGCTACTACAGATTGGCTATTACAATTAAAACCTAATATCAAAAAATTTCTCGATGAAATGTCTCTTAATAATTATTCTTATTTTAAATATTCTTATACTGGTGATCTATTAGATCAAACTAAAAATTGGGGACTTGCTAATATTGTGTTTGCAGTAAAGACCTTGTATATTACTGGTTTACTTGACGAAATATCTGAAAATCAAAAAAATAATTTGTATCAAACTATTATTCGCTTTTCTAGTAAGAATGGATATATACATGATCCTTATTTGATCAAACTCTCAATTAAACAAAAAATACGACAATTGTTAGGAAAACTTGATAAAAAGATTATTGAAAATATTGAAGATACGAAAAGAGCTGAAACTAGGCAATCATTTGCTGCTTTATACTTACTAAGTAAAAAGCCTATCCGCCGCTATCAAAATATTCCCTATACCAAAGAAGGGATTAAGCAATACTTATCTTCTTTTGATTGGAGTAAACCCTGGCATGCCGGGAGCCATTTTAGTATATTACTTTTTTTCTTACAAATGAATTCTGTTTTTTTTAATTATTGGGAAGAACAAAAAAATGAACTCATTCAATACGCGATAAAATGGATAAATCAATTACAATCTAAAAAAGATGGTTGCTGGTACCAGGGTGAAAATGTATCCTTACAGGAAAAAATAAATGGAGCGATGAAGATATTTACTGGATTGCATCCTTGTAATATCTATGATATTCAATATCCGGAAAAAATAGTTGATACTGCTTTAGCAGGCATTAATGATCAGGAAGCTTGCAGTAATTTTAATATTGTCTATGTTTTATATAGTTGTAATAAAATCATTCCAGATTACCGAAAAGATGAAATTGTTGAGTTTTTATATAACCGATTGGATTTATACAAGAAATTTTACTACCCTGAGCTCGGGGGGTTTTCTTTCTATGAAAAAAAGGCGAATCCAGTATATCTTAAAAAAAGGATCACTTTAGGAAAGAATGAACCTGATATTCATGGAACTTGTTTATTTGTGTGGGGTTTATCTATTATTAACCAAATGATGGATTTAGGAATTAACTTTCGAGTACCATTGAATTAATAGCTGACAGGCAGACTTGCAAATATACTATTTAAAGGTGGTTAATAGTACCATTCCAATTTATATTGATAGTTAAAAATCAAACTTATCTCACCAGTTGATTACCCTATTGTTTTATATATGAAAGTTGAGTAATTGGTAAAATTTATGGTTTATTCAATGCTCTCCTTTATTTTTTACTCTCATCGTGATACTTTTATAAAAGTTTTTTTTG
>JAKSBL010000165.1 GCA_022361115.1 Spirochaetota bacterium
TGATAATCATGTACCCAGATAATATCTCCATCTTCAGCAATGGCTTCTACAGCATGTAGAAATTTTTCATTCACAATTTGATAGGCCAACCAGGTTTCGTTGTCATAATGGGTTAATGAAGAAAAGTAATGCAAAAGGGGCCAGATGGTACGATTTGAAAAACCAAAATAATATTAATCTAATTCTTCTTTGGTAAGAAAAACAGGTAGGCACTTGTAATCATTTTTTAGTTCACTGGTGATTTTTTCTTTTTCAGCTTTTTTTTTTTTTTTTTTAGGAATTCCTGGAAAACCAATCCAGACTGTATCTTTTTGCTGGTGAAATGAGGATAAGCCTGTTGCTAGCCCTCCGACACTCTGAATATAGTGAAATCCTTCATCTTTTCGTTTTGATGTAATGGGTAAACGATTTGAAATTAAAATGATTTTTGACATAATTTTTCTCATACTGAATTAAAAAATATAGACCTGTTTAAACAAGTTACCTAACATTATATTGGATTTTGACAGGTTTTTCAATAAATGTCACAAAGTTTATAAAAAGTGATTTAATTTAAAAGGTATGAAAAAAAATAAAAATTATCCTTGACTCTCCCCTATAGGGGAGGGGTTATATTATTATAAGTATAGAGTAAAGAATAAAAATTAATCCTTAAAATCACAGAAAATGATAAAATGAATGGAAAAAAGAAACTAAAAAGGCAATAACTAAGTTTTAGAACTCTATATTACAATGAAAGGAGAAATTTATGCACAAAATTGATTTTAAAAAAAAATACAAAAATTTGTATAATCCATCTTCAAAAGCATGTGAAATAATTGAAGTGCCGGAGTTTCAATTTTTAATGATTGATGGAGAAGGTGATCCAAATGAGTCACAAATATTTGCAGAAGCTTGTGAAGCACTTTATTCCCTTTCATACACCTTAAAATTTATGTGTAAAAAAGGAGAAATGCAATTAGATTATAGTGTTATGCCTTTAGAAGGTTTATGGTGGTCCGATAATATGGAAAGCTTTGTAACAGGAGATAAGGATCAATGGAAATGGACTATTATGATCTTACAGCCTGATTTCATAACAGAAAATATGGTTTTAAAAGCTATTGAAAAGGTTAAAAAAAAGAAAAATCCTGTAGCTGTAGATAAAGTACGTTTTGAAAAAAATCAAGAAGGTTTAGCAGCCCAGATTATGCATATTGGTCCATATTCTGAAGAAGCTCCAACTATTGAAAAGCTACATCAGTTTATACAAGATAGTGGCTATGAATTAACCGGGAAACATTGGGAAATTTATCTTGGAGATCCACGTAAATCTAAACCTGAAAATCTAAAAACAATTATCAGACAACCTATAAAATAACTTAAAATTGTTTCGTGTTTAAAATGAAAAAGGAGGCTTAAAAAGCCTCCCTTTATGCATACCCCAATTTAGTTTTTGATTTATTTCTTTTTTCTCCACCAGGGCTTAAATCTGATAAATTCATAAGAACACTCAACGCTGCCTTTTTTGCCTTCAGGAGCTGCATACCAGATTACCATGTAGGTGTTACCTCTTCTCATCAATCGAGTAAAAATGAAAAGACTTGCTTCATCAATATTAAAAGGATCAATATTAATGACTCGGTAAGGAGATCTTCGATCAAAAGGACCAAAGCATTTTTCTATTTCATCATCCAGATCTGCATCAAAATCTGAACCAGAGCGGGATTTTCTTTCATTGACAAAAGAAATAGCATATTCTACATATACTTCCTTAATTTCATCTATACTTCTAAAATTATCTAGTGTTGCACAATCATCAGAAAAACCAATTTCAGGAATAGCAATATTGTCAATATACCAGCCGGTATCATTGTAACCCCAGTCAGTCATATAATTAAAGCAAATTAAGATTTTATTTCCACAATAGGGTGAAAGATCAAATTCTTCATTTGTCCATTCAGTATAATGACCGGTAAAACCAGGTAATTTTTCCTGGATAGCTGGATAACCTTCGTCAACAATATCATCTCTTGTATTAGCATTGGCTAAGCTGATCCATGTTTCGCCATTATCCAAAGATATTTCAACAAAACCAAAGTCCCAACTTTCTTCAATATCAATGTAATTGTCGAAAGTTAAAGTAGCAGTACTTAAACCAGTTAAATCTGCTTCTAAAATGATTTGGTTGCTTATTTCATGGCCTGTGTTACCCCATAATACAGACTCATCGCTGCCTAATGGATCAGTTGCTACTTGCCATGGTGTTGGCATAAAATCAATACCATCAAATTTCATACCAATAATATTATGTGCATTAGGAATCTCTTTGTAATCTCCACCCCAAGCAGGAACACCTGTTTTATCATAATCTAAAGCAGATTCAAAATTTACTTTTACATCAATACTGGTAAATTCATAAATTCCTCTGCCTGGTCGATAGCTATCCATAATTAATGCTAAAGAAAAGCGGCGGAAAATTTCTTCAAAATCAACATCAATATTGAACTCTTCCAGTATTGCATTAATACCATTAATACCGTGAAGTTCACTTTGAGCTAGAGTTTTGATAAAGTCTTTACCAAAATGGTCATTAAAGTAGAGTTGTAATAAATATGCCTGTCCATAATCAGCTAAAGTTTCAGGTCCTGTTTCTGCATCTGCATGCTCGTCCCATTCAACTAATGAGTTTTCTGGGTGGTCAATGAAGAAGTTAACATGTCCCCAGGGGTGACCATAACCACAAAGGTATTCAGCAAAGTCAGCCATACCTTCATCAACCCAGAGTTCTTCCATATGGTCATTATCATCATGAATTAAGTGTTGTAATTCATGAGCAGTAGTTCCAAAATAATGAGATTCTAATCTTTCTTCCCATTTATTTGTATCGATATTGATAATATTTCTATCCATGTATCCTTCAAAAGTGGAAGAATAAAAACCAGCAATATAAAAAGGATAAGTTGGATCGTAATACTGTTCATCACGAACATTGTCTACCAGCATGATGACTCTCTCAATTCCGTCGGCAGGTTGATAATAATCCGCTGGCAGTTCAAGGATGTCATCTAAAGTAGCATTTGCACCGGTGTGAGAATGTGGATTACCAAAAAAATCAGTATCAATTGGATAAATAGTATTATCAAACTCATCTCTCATAGTATCAACTTGAGCTTGTGTGATAACTGGTGTTTCTCTATCATCTGGATAGGCTAAATCATTAGCTACCCAAATCTCAATATTGTCACCTAAAGCTCTCATGGTATAATCTTTTAAGTAATAACCATTTACACCATCATAAGCTAAAAATGTTTTTGTTCCGCCATCAAATGTAAAATCACTAGAATCTGATGATTCTGTTTCTGCTATAGCAGCATTATAATTTTCTGCTAATTCTTTAATTTGAGCTTCTATTTTTGCCTGAAAATCAGAATCAGCTTCCTGAGCTCTTATTTCGGCTCCATAATCCAAAGTATCACCATATCGAGCAATAAATTGGGATTGGGTCATGCCATATCTGGCAAACATGGCATCATGGTTTCCAGTTTCCTGGTTTGAGGTACTGTTGCTGCTGCTTTTTTGACTACCAGCCATGGAACATCCAGCCAGAATAATGACTGCAATCAGCAAAGAGCTGAGCAATGTGAACATTTTTTTCATCTTTTTTCTCCTTTTTTCATTATCATAAATAATTCTTGATCAAAAGCTGGGGTACTACTCCTGAATTCTAAGAATTATAAATTTTAAACTTAAGTAGAGTTATAAAATTGTTTTGGATTTTTTATGAAAAGAAAGATAGGTAATCTTTTTGACTTTTTGTGTTTAAAAATAAACATATACTTTTTTTATATTAGGCTACTACTTTTTCTATACTCTACATTAGTTTATACATGAATTGTTAAAAATGTCAAAACTTTTTTTTATTTTTGTAAAATTAAA
>JAKSBL010000198.1 GCA_022361115.1 Spirochaetota bacterium
AAAAAAACAAGGTTTTAATATATGAAAAAGCTTTTTAGCGGATCATTGATGATATTACTTATCCTCACAGCCTGTACTTTTGGTAATAATGAGGAGGAATCAGAGCCAAAAGATCTTCATGGTACCGAAGGGTCTTATGGGATTTATTATTATTTAATTAATTCGGACTATCAGGTTGAGCTGGTTCAATTTAAAAAAATCTCAACTGGTACTTATTGTACAGTCTGGTCAGATCAAAACAGTGATCTGGATAGCGGGACAGCTGCAAGTATCGCTTCTGAATTTGATGCCAATATCTACAATGCTGTTACTTCCAATTTTGCTGATCCTTATGATGCTGACAGCGATGGAAAAGTTGCAATATTTGTTTATCAGGGAGATGACGGATCATCAGGCAGTTATGTTGCCGGCTATTTTTTTAATTGGGATTTTTATGTTAAAAACTCATCCAGACCCTACTCTAATGAAAAGGATGTGATTTATATCAATGGAGCTCCTTCCAATCACGAGCCAGGTGATGCGGCTTTTAATATGACTTTAGCCCATGAGTTTCAACATCTCTGTAATTTCTCTTACAATGTTATGGATGAGCATAGTGGAGATGACAATTATCAGACCTTTACCTGGATTGATGAAGGATTTAGTGAAAACGCCAGTGCTTTATGCTATGGCTATAGCTCAAATCAGGACAGGTTGTCTTATTTTACCTATTCATCTTTTGGCAATGGAGAAGTATCACTCACTCTCTGGGAAAGTCAACTAGAAAATTATGCTTTGGTTTATGCTTTTTTTGCCCGTTTATATAAAAGCAGCAATAGTATTTTCAGTACATTTTATAATGAAAGCACCAATAATACAACAGGGCTAAATACCACCTTAGGTGGCGGTTCCAGCTTAAATGATCAATTTAGAGGATTTCTTATCGATCTAAAAAATGAAACCTCCTCAGCATTTCCAACAAATTTTTTTCCAGGAACTTTTTCAATTGATGCCAATGGCAGTTCAAACCCGGAAATCATACCCTATGCCTTTTTATACCGAACACAAGGAAATTTTACCTCTATTAATAGTAATATTGACTATTTAGACAGCAGCGGCAATCTTACTACCAATAAAGATAATGCAGTTGCAGTAACCTGGCTGGATAATTCTTCCTGGTCTGATGATTATGCCGGTGACTGGTCTGGGACAGCAGAAGAAACCAAAGCTTTAACTTCATCCATTCAACCTACTATGTCTCAATTAAGGTCAATATCTAGTTCATCTTCAGAACCAAAACCGATTGACCTTCATTTTCGCAATAAAGATATTTCTAGCAATTTAACTCGTAAAAAATAAAAAAATATACAGTGGGTACATATAAAACCTAACCTTTGTGTACAGGAAAAAACTGATGAAAACAGCATTCTCCAAGTTTCGTTTATCCCTCATTCTGCTAAGCTTATTCTTTTCTCTTTACTGCTGCAAAGCCAGTGAAGATAGCATTACCTATCAGGGACAAGTCTATCAGGAAGGGGATGCTATTATAGTTAGCGGTAATTTAGCCTTGATTGGAAATGAGCCTTTTTCCCGTCTTGTGCTGATTGATGAAGAAGGAACCCGCTTTGGCATACCCAAAAAATATCACCGAAAGGTGAGCAAATACAGAGGAAAAAAAATTCAAATAATTGGTAAAATAAAGTTTGATATCTTGATAACTGCCAAAGAAAAGAATAGAATAATCATACAAAATATAATACCTAAGAAAATTAAAATACAAAAATAACTATTTAATGAAAATATCTAGTAATTTTTATACATCCAATGTTCAACTCAAAAAATTATTATTAGCCAGTATTAGTGGTTTAATTTTTTTTATCCTGTTAATCCTGATTTATCAAGCCGGCTGGCTGGATAATCTGGAACTGTTAACTGTTGATTGGAGGATGAAATTTTTATCTGGGTATTCTGAAAATACTCAAGGAGAAGTTCAGTCTTCTCAATCTTCCGGACAGGTGGTTTATGTGGACCTGGATCAGGGTAGCCTGGATGCAGCACAATCTGAATGGCAGATGGGTTGGCCCTGGCCCCGTGAAGGATATGGTTTGGCTTTGCAATACCTGCAACAAGGTGGAGCACAAGCTGTTACCTTTGATATGTTTATGGATAATCCCAGCCCTTTTGGAGATCATGAGTTTGCTAGTTTTTTAACAAATTATCAGAATGTGGTTCAAGCCGGCATGTTTGTCCGTTCCAACGATAAAACTCCCCAAAAGATAACCATCGATCAACAAGTTGAAAAATTTAGTCTGGAATTAACTACTGATGATTCTGTGCTTTTTCCTGTCATGACCAAGCCTTATGCCATACCAACAGATTTAATTTTAAATGAATCTCAATGGATGGGGGATGCATACATCATTGCTGAAGGGGCAGATAGAAGACATCTCCGTAAAAACAGCCTGATTGTTCAGTATAATAACCGTTATTATCCTAGCCTGGCTTTAGCTACAGTTTTATCAGCTTTGCAGACTCGCGAAGTTGAGGTCAAAAACCAGAAAATCATTATAAAAAGTAAAAGCAGACAAATATCCATCCCTGTTGACAAACAAGGCTTTATGTGGATAAAATTTTATGGCCCTTCCCGGTCTTATCAAACCTATCCTCTGTTTTATGTGATCACCTCTTTTTTAGCGGAACAAGCAGCTTTACAAGGGGATGAAAATGCTAAGAACAACATTCTAATTAACAAAGCAGAGTTTTCTGATAAAATGATAATCATTAAATCCAGTGCGCCAGGGTTAAAGGATCTTCGGCCAAACCCATTTTCCGACAATGATGATGGCGGGCATATTCATGGTAGTGCTGTAGATACGATTCTACAAAATGATTTTTTAACTGACCTTTATCATCCCTTAATATTATTTTCCATCTTTCTAGTGCTCTCTCTTTTAGCCAGTATTACTGGTGCTGCCTTACCCTCACGAATCAGCGGGCTTGTTTTCAGCTTCCTTATTGCAGGTTTTATCCTATTAACAGCACTTCTCTTTACCAATAATATTATTATTGAAACAGCTGGATCTGTTTTGGCATTGATGATTCCCTATATTTTAGGTGTTCGTATCCATCTTACTTTTGAGAACAAACAAAAAGAATTTGTTCAAGGTGCATTCAGCCAATTTTTAGCCCCGTCTATTTTACAAAAATTACTGAAAGACCGCTCTCACCTTCATCTGGGCGGCGAAGAAAAAGAAATATCCATATTTTTTTCTGATTTACAAGGTTTTACATCCCTATCAGAAAAATTATCTCCCACAGAATTGGTAGAGATTTTAAATACTTATCTAACTGATATGGCAGATAATATTGTGGTGGATCATGAAGGTTATGTGGATAAATACGAAGGGGATGCTATTATGGCATTTTGGGGAGCCCCGATTGATGATCACTTGCATGCTGTAAAAGCCTGTTTAGCAGCCCTGGACAATCAGCAAAAAATGATAAACTTGCAAAAATACTTTAAAGAAAAAGGGCTATCCTCTGAATTAGTAGTACGGATCGGAATCAATACAGGAAAAGCTGTTGTCGGGATGATGGGATCGATGAGAAAACTCAATTATACAGTAATTGGGGACGCTGTTAACCTGGCCTCCCGTTTAGAAGGCGCCAATAAAGCATATCAAACCAGAATTATGATTAGCGAAGCCACCTATCAAGAAGCAAAAGAAGCGATTGAAGTCAGGGAATTAGATCTTTTGCGGGTTAAAGGCAAAGAACAACCTGTCCGAGTTTATGAATTACTGGCCAAAAGGGGTCAATTAACTGATCCGCAAAAAAAGATGGCTTCCTGTTTTCAAAAAGGTTTGACTTTATATCGGCAACAAAAATGGGTTGAGGCAATTAGCCAATTTACTGAAGCTTTAAAATATCAAAAAGCAGATGGCCCTGCTCAATTATATATTCAACGTTGCCAAGCTTTTCAACAAAAACCACCTCCTGCAAATTGGGATGGGGTATATGTCATGAAAACCAAATAATAAACCTGATCGTTAAGGAAACTGTATGCTAAAAAACAAACAAAAAATAATCTTTTTAGCTTTTTTGATCTTAATTATTTCTGTACCTCTTTTTTCAGATTTTGTTATCATTACTATTGACCGGGCTTATTTAAAATCATCTCCCACTTCATTTAGCGGCTCGATAAAAGTATTGACAAAAAATGCCAGTTTAATCTTATTAGAAAAAAAAGGTTCCTGGCTGAAAGTGCAGACCAAAAAAGGCGAAGTTGGCTGGTTAAATAAAATTGCCATACAAAAGCGTGCTTCTTTTAGCGGGTACGGGGGACAGGTAAAAAATGAGTTAAACATTACAGCTGCTGCATTTCGTGCAATTGAATTAGAAGGGGAAAACTTTACTTTTTCAGAGGATGTATTAAATATGTATCTTACTGAAGATAAAAAAGCAATTACTCCTTTGTTACAGCAGTTAGAAAGAACTCAAAAAAAAGAAGATCCACATAAAAAATATCAGTCATTCAGAAAAGAAGGACAATTAGGAGAATTCCAGGAATAGGAAAAATCATTATGAAAAAAATTAATATAATACTATTTTTTTTAATATTAACAGTATTTTTAAGCTGTAAATCAACTGATCAAACCAAAGAGAATCCACCTCAAGCAGGAGAGAACGATAAAATTCGATCCTTAAAGCTAGAAGAAGAATATTTGTTAGGTAAAGCTATTGCGACTGAACTCATTCATCAATATGGCTTAGTGAATAATCAGCAAATCACGGATTACTTATCGGCCATTGGCCACACATTAGCAACTGCTTCTGACCGGCCTGCCACTTATCATGGTTATACCTTTGGTTTATTAGATTCTCCTGATCCATTGGCTTATGCCTTACCTGATGGATATATTTTTCTATCAAAAGGCTTGTTTCAACAACTGGATAATGAAGACCAATTGGCGGCAGTGCTTGCCTTAGAGATTGCCAGAATTGTTTTTAATGATCCGATTCGTTATCTACAAGATGAAACAATAGAAAAAGCCAATCAAGCTTTTAAAACATCGATTGAGCAGGATGGCAGAAAGAAACCAGATTATAAAAAACTAACAAAAGCCTTTAGTGAAATCATTACGGAAATGACCACTCTGTTAAACCATGGTTATCCAGAGACGAGTCATCAGCAGATTGACCATCAGACTCTGCAAATGCTATCAGCTGCTGGTTACTCCTCCCAGGCTATAATAGATCTTTTAAATAAAAATATTATTGATTATCAACCAATCAGGGGCAGCCTCAATGAGAGAAAAAAACACCTTCAGTCAAACTTAACTTCTTTCCGCTCCCATGAGATACCAATAGAAAGAACTAAAAGATTTTTGAACATGAAAAATAGACTGAATTAGTCAATTCCTTAAAATTTAGCCAAATCTTCGAATCATCTGTGCAAGAGTTCACTGAAGATCACCAAAAAACACTAATGACCACAAATTTTTATTTCAAAAACACTTACCTGTGTCCTTTGTGCTCTTCCGTGTTCATTGTGATCAGTTTTCTTAATCCTCAATATACAAACTTGTATATATTACAGCGATTCAGCTTGTTTTATCAATTATTTTTGACTTTCATCCCAGGAAATTTGAAGTGCTTTTTTTAAATTTTCTACATCCACTTCATAACCAAGTTTTTTTAAAGAGGACACAAAGTGGTGATGCTTTCTTTGTTGTCGATAATCAGGTTCCCGGGGAGGATGTTTTAAGTATTTCTCAAAAAGCCGAGGATCTTCAGCAATATTGAGAACGGCATGAAAAAAAATTTTCTCTAAATTAGTATAAATAGAACTTCCGCAGATTTTTAAATTCCCGATAGTCAGATCTGATATCCCTTTTTTTTCAACAGGGGTAATGCCATATTTATTTAAACCATTAATGATAATTTCATTATACTTTTGAAAATATTTTAAAGGTGATTCCAGCTTTACTTTTTGTTCAATAAAAGCAATAATCAACATCCTGGAGGTTAAAACAACTGTACATCCACCACTTTTTCTTCTAGTGACTGGAATATCATCTTTTATAATGGGATAAAAAAACAACTCTTCCTCTTCTTTGCTTCCCCTTCCTAAAACAATAATGGTTTGATCAGGAGTCAAGAGCAAACATTTCTGTCCTCTTTCTGGTTGACTGAATACTGTTTCATCCTGAAAAGGATAGGGTTTGATTTCTATGTTTTCCTTCATGTAGCCCTAAACCTTATTTATGAATAGGTTTTCCCAAAGAATCCAAAGAAGCTTCCAGCAGAGTTTCACTAATAGCAGGATGAGTATGCACAATATTTGCCATATCTTCCAAACACCCTTCTAATTCCATTACTGAAGCGGCTTCATTAATTAAGTCGGTTGCATTATCAGCCACAATATGGACTCCTACCACTTCTCCGTATTGGCTGTCTGCCAGTATTTTCACAAAGCCTTCTGTTTTGTTTTCAGCCAGGGCTTTTCCATTGGCAGTTAAGGGAAATGTTCCTGTTTTATATTCTCTATTTTCA
>JAKSBL010000294.1 GCA_022361115.1 Spirochaetota bacterium
ATAATTATAATGGCTTTTATCCAGGTGGAGTTAAAAAGTTTGAGAAATTAAGATTGGATAAACTCAAATAACAGAAACAGCATATAGGTTTACAATGCCTATTGGAAAATAACAATATATATGGTATAAATTGCTTATTCAGAATTTTAAAAAAATACTTTTATAGATTCTAATGTATTGTATAAATCAGGAGCACGAAGAAATATAAATGTATCTTAAAGCAGTGATGATTTCACCTGCCCCCTTCTTCGTGTTTTCTGTGGTTCTTGGTGTCTTTCGTGATTTATTTAAACGAAATTGCTTCTGAATAATATTACTAAACTAAAACGGAGATAATTATTCCAGAAAAATCAACAGAAAAACATTATCAGACAATCGTAATCATAGGCAGTGGTGAAGATTACTCTGCAAAAAAAGTAAAACACTACTGTTCAAAGGCTGACTATATTATTGCCTGTGATGGCGGTTATAATACCCTTCAGTCTCTTGAAATCACTCCCCACATTATTATTGGAGATATGGACAGTATTAAAGCATTACCTTCATTACCAGATGATAAAATAAAGATTTACCCTGTTGAAAAAGATTTCAGTGATTCAGAATTATCTTTAAAACACGCTTTACAGTTTAAACCCACTCATATTTATTTGCTGGCCATGACAGGTTCATATTTTGATCATAGTTTTTCAAATGTTCTAAATTTATTCCGACATTATCATAAAAATTTCAACTTACAACTGATCACTGAAAATTCGACTATATTTGTTGCTGCTCAACAGCAAAACATTTATGATAAAAAAGACCATCGCTGCTCATTATTTTTCCTTTCTCAGGTTAAAAAATTGAAACTCTCAGGTTTTAAATATCAATTTAAGCAAAATAGTTTAAATTCCCTGGATTATAGTTTGAGTAATGTTATTATCGATAACAAAGCAAAGATTGAAATGGAGAACGGGATGGTATTAATAATTTTATTCGACAAGGGCTACCACTAACATGTTGCTCAATAGCATTTTTGCCACTCTATTAGACAAAAGCAACCGTTTCTTTATCATTTTTTTTACTTTTAAGTTATTTTTGATCTTATTCTATTTTATTAGTGGTTTTCAGAGATTTACCACTGATACAGTTATTTTAATCCTTAGATTCATTTTAACCAATGATATTTTTTTGTTCATTTTTGCTTTTCTTCATCTTTTTAATTGTTTTAAAAAGTATAAACAAAAACAATATCAAATTGGTATTTTTGTTTTTCTTCTAGCTAATATGCTATTTGCTCTGTTTACTTTTTCAATCGCATTATTTCTTATTGTGTTAACATATTAACAATTCATGCAAAAACTAATAATTTATCCCTTTTTTCATTAAATATTAGAATTATTTATTCATTTTCGTTAAATCCTTTACTTTTATATTTATTTAATTTATAATGATCCAATTTTAAAAAGGTTTAATAAGTATTAAAAAAAATTACTTTGTAAGTAACCTAAAAATAATCTTATGTTATTGTCAAATTTCTTAACTTTTATTTTATGAACACTGTTTGTTCACAATAACAACCTCAGTGCTTTATAACTTTAAGATTTCAGTTTGACAAAAAACAAACTATTCTAAAAGAGGAGATGGAAATGAGTTATCAAATGATTGTTCTGGTAAAGCAGGTACCTGATACACAGAATATAACTGCTCAGGCAATGAAAGAAGATGGAACAGTAAATCGCTCTGCCTTACCAGCGATTTATAATCCTGAAGATCTGAATGCTTTAGAAGAAGCTTTGAAAATCAAAGAAAAATATGGCGGTAAAATCACTGTGATTACCATGGGACCCCCCAATGCTGCTGAAGTACTGAGACAAAGCCTATATCGTGGTGCGGATGAAGTGGTACTTTTATCTGATCGAAAATTTGCTGGTGCTGATACACTAGCAACCTCTTATGTTTTAGCAAAAGCGATTAAGAAAACTGGTGATTTTGATTTGATCTTTTGTGGACGCCAGGCAATTGATGGTGACACGGCTCAAGTTGGGCCTCAAACTGCAGAAAAATTAAAAATTAATCAAATCACCTTTGTCGATAAAATTCTTTCCATTAAAGATAAAGAGCTAACTGTAGAAAGATCTATTGAAGGCGGTTATGAAGTAGTTAAATCTTCATTTCCTTTATTATTAACCATTACAGATGAATCTAATATTCCTCGCCCTCCTGCAGTAAAAAAAGTATTAACTTATAAAAATGCTGTTTCTCCCTTAGAACTAGATAATTATGATGATGAGTATTTGAGTAATCAAAATAACAATCCATCAAATTTAAAAATCCAGCACTGGACCCATGAATCTATTGATGCCAAAACCGTACAATGCGGTTTATCTGGCTCACCAACAAAAGTAAAAAAAATTGAAAGTGTTATCCTGGAAGCTCCGGAAATTAAAAACATTGCCAATTCTGATGAAGGAATCAAAACACTTTTAAAAGAGTTAACAGATGAACATATCATTGGATAAAAAAAGAAGTTAAGAATTAAGGAGAATATCATAAATGAAAACCAACGAAGTCTGGACATTTATAGAAATCATAAATAATAAAATTGCTGATGTCAGCCTGGAATTAATCAGCAAAGCCAATGAACTGGCTAAAAATCTAAAAGTCAAAACCGGTGCTGTCTTACCAGGTCATAATGTAAAACAGTATGCAGATCAATTACATAAATATGGTGCAGATAAAGTTTATATTATTGAAGATGAAAAACTAAAAAACTACACTACCCTTCCTTATGCAAAAGTCATGACTGATATTATTAAAGAATATCAGCCTCAGATCGTTTTATATGGAGCTACAACAACTGGCCGAGACTTAGCTCCCCGAATTGCTAGTGAACTAAAGGTCGGCTTAACTGCAGATTGTACGAACTTAAAGATTGGTGATTATGCAGATCGGGAACAAGAATATTCCAATATTTTATATCAAATACGGCCTGCCTTTGGTGGGAATATTATTGCAACCATTGTCTCACCAAAACATCGCCCTCAAATGGCTACAGTCAGAGAGGGGGTGATGAAGAAAAATGAAACTCAATCTTCAGCTAAAGGAGAAATCCTAGCATTTAAAGCAGATATTCCGCAATCTCTCAGTATGACAGAAATTGTGAAGAAAATACAGCAGGAAAAAAGTGTTGATCTCAAAGCTGCGAATATTATTGTTTCCGGTGGTATAGGTGTAGGCACAAAAGATAATTTTGAATTAATTCATCAATTAGCCCATGCAATTGGTGGTGAAGTTGGCGGTTCAAGAGCAGCAGTTGATGCTGGTTTTGTGGGTAAAGACCACCAGGTTGGTCAAACTGGAACAACTGTTCGACCTCGCCTCTATATTGCTGTTGGTATATCAGGCCAGATACAACACATGGCTGGAATGCACGAAGCATCCCGGATTATTGCTATCAATAATGATCCGAATGCACCGATTTTTCAAATTGCCCACTATGGTATTATTGGTGATCTTAATGATGTCATTCCACGGATGATAAAAGAATATGATAAACTAAAAAAATAATAGCGTAATGACAAAATGTATAAATTGAAATTTTTTGAAATCAAGTAAGGAGTACATCAATGCCAAATTTTTTTACAGATAATGATGATTTATCTTTTCATTTTAA
>JAKSBL010000660.1 GCA_022361115.1 Spirochaetota bacterium
ATCTCCAGGCAAATGCAAAATCATGAGGGGTAACAGGTTTTCCATCTTCCCATTTTGCATTTTTTCTGATTACGAATGTCCAGGAATTATCACTAGCATTAAATGTATATTTTTCTGCTACCCCTGGTAAATATTCACCATCTTTCTTGCCATATCTGGTTAATCCTTCATGGTACATATTAGCTAATGTCATTTCGGGATTTCCGGTGAATACCTGAGCATCAAGTGTCTGGGGTTCTGCATTTTGGTAGTAATGCAGGATTTTTTTGTCATCTGCTGATGCTTTTTTCTTCTTCCAAAACCAACTGGTACTGAGACAAGCAATAACCAGCAGGATAATAATGAAGATAGAAATCTTTCTCATGTCTTTCTTTTTTTTCATTTTTTCCTCCTAAAATATTTTCTAAAAAATCACCAAACTTCTCCTGTTTAAAATTAATAATTCACCTATTAAATAAATATCTGACTGTATAGAGGTGAACTATTTACTAATAAAAGGAAAGGTCTACGTAATTCATAGATTTAATTGATAATAAGGTAATATTTTTTTTCTCTTTCAGTTGCCCATTTTACTCTCTTTCATAATGTTTGTCAATTGGGTTTCTTACATATGAAAAGCGAGACAAATTCAATTTTCTAAAAATTTATTACTACAATAGTAACAAAATAATCAGTTTTTTCTAAAAATATTAATCAATTTCTTAAAAAAATTTCAAAATTGCTAATAAAGTAATAAATTCATTTTTTTTAAATTTTTCATCAACCTAGCAAATAAATAAACGTATTTAACTTCCGGGTCACCGTTGCTAAAGATCAATCAGGTTATTCTGACTGATATAAAGTCCATTTACAAGACTTAATTTACTAATACTATGGTATTAAAAGGATGGAAATACATGAATTTATTGCTGTTTGAAGCAATTATAACAACAAAATCCTTATTTACGATAAAATCTCCATTGTGGGAATAAAAAAAATAGCATATAATCTTTAAGTGTTAAAAATGGATTATAAAAATTATTTATTTAAGAAAATTTGGACATTTAGAAATTATCCAGGAATCTTTTTTTAAATCTCAGGTAATGATAATGAATAAAGAATATTCAGAAACAACAAACAACACTTTCAGTCAATTTCCCTCAGACAAATATATCTACCGAAAACTGCAGCAGCATCTGGATAAATACCCTATTGGTTTTCCTTCTACAAAATCTGGTGTTGAACTAAAACTTCTGAAATTATTATTCAATCCCCTGGAAGCAAAAATTGCTCTTTGTTTAAGCCTGACCAATACTAGTATCAGCACTATTGCTCTGCGGTTAAAAAATAAATTCCAGATTGTATTACAAAAAAATGAACTAAAAAAAATTCTCAATAAATTATTTATGGCAGGAGCAATTGACCGCTCCGGCCAAAAAAGATTTCAATATAAAAATGCTATGCTAGCAATTGGTATGTTTGAGTTTCAGGTTAACCAGCTAA
Source organism: Spirochaetota bacterium (assembly GCA_022361115.1). GTDB lineage: Bacteria > Spirochaetota > GWE2-31-10 > GWE2-31-10 > GWE2-31-10 > JAKSBL01. The sequence goes on from JAKSBL010000660.1 coordinate 1,483, forward strand.
CGAAAGAATTTATAGAGTATATGAAAGAATATTTTGAAGATGCCTTTGGAGAGGAGTTCTTTCACTCCTCTTTACCTCAACTACGAACCAGCCCCCATCTAAAAGCTATAGTACCGGAACATCGGATTGCTACTTATGATAATATGCGCAGGTATATTAAGAAAACTAAAAAACTGATCCATGTGATGAATTGTGTCTGCAAACAAGGAGAAGAACTCTTAGGCAATCCCTGTAAACAAGTCGATAACCTGGAGGTCTGTATCCTCTTTGGAGAAAGTAGTCATTTAGCCAGAGGCCATGCCCGAACCATTACTCAGGATGAGTGTTTAAAACTCATTGACTTAGCCGAAAAAAAAGGACTAGTACTGCAGCCGGCAAACAGCTTGCAGCCTTTCTCTATTTGTCTTTGTTGCGGCTGCTGCTGCGGAGTACTAACTACTGCTAAAAAACTGGAAAAACCTGCCAGACATTTGGCCAGTAATTATTATGCTCAGTTGGATCCATTTGCCTGTAAGCAGTGCTCAATTTGTATAAAAAGATGTCAAATGGACGCCATCATCCAAAAGGATAATCAATTTATCATTGACCTGGATCGCTGTATTGGCTGTGGACTTTGTGTGACAAAATGTCCAGCCCAGGCTTTAAAACTCATGAAAAAAGAACAGCAAACCATACCTCCGCTTCATCATATCCAACTCTATTTAAGTATCTTAAAAGAGAAAGTCGGAAGAAAAAAAATGATGTTTAATATGCTTAAGCTGTTGTTTGGCAAGCAGTTATAGTTCTTTTTGGCATTTATTAAAAATTTAAAAAAATCTTCAGGAAAATAATGCCCCAGCAAGATATTGACATCACTGATTTTTTCTCTTTATCAAAAACCATTCCGGTTATAGATGTACGTTCTCCCATAGAGTTTCACAAAGGTCATATTCCTGGCAGTATCAACCTCCCCCTCTTTTCTAATGAAGAAAGAGAACAAATCGGAAAAGTTTATCAAAATCAGGGACCAGATATTGCTATTCAATTAGGTCAGAATTTTGCTCAACCAAAAATCCCTTATTATTTAAAATCAGCTAAAAAAATTACCCAGAATGGATCACTGATTGTTACCTGTTACAGAGGAGGTTTGAGAAGCAGACGCTTTACTGACCTATTAGATGAACATGGCTTTACTATACATAGATTATTAGGCGGTTATAAAAGTTATAGAAAAGAGGTAACCCAAATCTTTCACCTAACCTACCCTTTTTTTATTCTTGGGGGAAAAACCGGCTCGGGTAAAACCGAAATTCTGAACAACCTGACAAAACTGGATGAGCAGATTATTGACCTGGAACGGTTGGCTGGACATAGAGGTTCAGTTTTTGGAGCACTCGGAGAGCAAAGCCAGCCCACTACAGAACAATTTGAAAACCATCTCCACCAAAAATTATCAGCCTTTAATCGAGCAAAAAGAATCTGGCTGGAAGATGAAAGTCATAGAATTGGTAATGTATTTTTACCCCATCCTTTTTACCAGCAAATGCGTTCTGCTCCCATGATTATGATTGAACTGGATAAAAAACTCAGAGCCCAACGTTTATGTAGGGAGTATTCTAAAAAAAATGATCCCCTATTAATAGACGGAATAAAAAAAATTACACCAAGGCTGGGAGGTTTAAGAGCTAATCAGGCTATTGAGGCAATTCAGCAGAAAAATTATCTGGAAGCTGCTTTGCTCATTCTGGATTACTATGATAAAAGTTATCAGAATTGTTTAACGAAAAAAATCAACAAAAATATATCTTATCTCCAGCTGGATGAGGATAATCCCTTTCAAACAGCTAGTATTTTAAAACAACCAGAGGCAGCAACAAAAATTAACCAAACCTGATTTCCAATTAAAGAAATTTCCTGTGAATCAGTCCTGCCGTTCTTTTCCTTGAGAATCAAATTTACCTATTGAAAATTACTCAGATAAGAATATAATTAATTGAGTACTAACAAGGCTTCATCATACTGGGAGACAGAATATATGCCAATTACTATCCACCCTATTGATGATAATCATGGTGTTCTATTCAAAATTCAGGGAAAAATAAAGAATCAAGACTTTATTGAAGCAACGACTAATTTTCATAGTCGATTTTTTTTGCATCAAAATATCCAGTATATTATTATTGATTATTCTGATTCTGAAAATCGTGATATTCCAAATAAAAATACTGAAGACTTGTCTAACCTTAAACAAGCAATCTCAAAAATTAATACTACCTGCTCTATTGCAATATTTGCTAATGAGCAGTCTAATCATCTTAACCAAGTCTGGCAGGAAATGGTAAAGAATTTGAATTGGGAGGTAAACCTCTTCACCGATATACAATCATTAGAGTCATGGCTGTCAGCAAAATTAAATGAAAAGTACAATGGATTTCTGCTCATGCCTCCCCACTTGATTCCTGAACAAAGTAAAAATATTTTGGATATAAAAATAGCAAAATATCTTAATAAAATGGTTGAATTACAGGTTCAACTGGATATAGAATCCAGAACAGATCATTTAACTGGATTGCTTCACCGAAAATCGTTTAATGAGTTTGTTGAACCGGAAATGAATAGAATGGAAAGAAAAAAAAGACCTTTAAGTTTCATTTTATCTAACATTGATTATTTTAAAAATATAAATGATAATTATGGTCACAATGCAGGAGATGAAATTCTAGTTTTTATTTCTGCCTTATTAAAGTCTAATACCAGAACCTATGATAAAATTTGGCGCTGGGGAGGGGAAGAGTTCTTCATTATGCTTCCAGAAACAGAATTAGGACCAGCTGGTTCTATTGCCAATAAATTACGTAATCTGATTGAAAAAGCAGAGTATTTTTATCAAGAGAATAAAATCCCCCTCACCATGAGTTTTGGTGTAGCAGAAATACACAGCGGAGAGAGCATAGATCAACTGCTCATACGAATCGATTCTCATCTTTACCAGGCTAAACAGCAGGGCAGAAATTGTATTATCGCAAAATAAGCTTTAATGTAATGACCATTCAATCGATGACCTTATAAATTATATTTCTTTAAGATCCTGGCATAAATCCCTTTCGATTTAATACTTGCAAAAGCTTTATTAAACTGTTCCATTAGTTTTTTTGAATTAGGATATTTTCGAGAAACCATTAAATGAAGATAGTTTTCATTAAAAGGTTTATCCAGTGTTGCAAATTGATTGATTGCATTGGGAAATTGCTTTTTAATAATGTCCCAGCCTACTAATTCATCTGTCAAAGCAAAATCAATTCTTTTATTATATAGTTTACTGATATTACTTTCATCTGATGAAGCAAGATCAATTTTTAGTCCTGCCTTTTCGAATTCAGAAAGATACCAGTATCCGCCTACACCTCCCATTGTAAAAGATTTAAAATCAGCCAAACTTGCCCATTTTACCTCTTTCTTAATATTGCTTCGAAGATAGAAAAACTTTCCAGTAGATGAAAGTAAGGGTTCTGAGTAGTCATATACCTTTAGTCTTTCTTCATTTTTTAAGTAAGGAAAACAAGCAAAGGCGTTCCCTTTCCTCACCTCATCTTCTGCTCTTTTCCAGGGATACCATTGGTACTCATAATTGACTCCCATTTCTTTTAAAACAGCTGTTAAGATTTCTGTAAAAGCCCCATACTCACTCATAGATTTTGAAGTATAAGGTGCCCATTCTCCTGTTGTCAGGATAATTTTAGATTGACTAAACGAAAGAACACTGATTAAGATCAGCAGCAATGAAAAATATTTTTTCACATCAAAACTCCTTTATTCATTTATTTGATCCTATTGAACATAATATGTGTCAAAATCAGCCACCTAGATGTTCAATATAGATAAATTTACGGCTGTATTGCTTATAATTTTAACAATCAGCAACATTTTTTATCATCAACTTTCAGTTTTAGTTTGAATTATTTTTATTAAATCATCATAATCAATTGGTTTCTGCAAAAAAGCACATGGTTTTAGAATCAATGCTTTCTTTTTTGTCATTTCATCCCAATTCCCACTAATAAAAATAATCGGAATCTGATATTTATTCATGATATGTTCAGCAAACTCTATCCCATTCATTTGACCTGCTAAAAAAATGTCCACCAGGGCAAAATCAGGCCGGGGATTACCATTGAGATTACTAAAAAAAATTAAGGCATCTTCACCAGAAAAAGAATTTCCGACAATTTCCATACCATATCTTTTCAAACTTAATTCCATTTCCATTGAAATAATGGCATTATCTTCCAGGATAAAAATTTTTTTCATTTTTTATTCCTTATTAATTTTATTAAACTGAATACAATAATATTAACTGTCTCATTTACACTGGCTTTTTAGCAATTTGAAATAGTATATCAAAATGAGAACCTTTACTATAATGGTATTCCATGATTCCATTATTCTGCTTCACCAGTTGATCTACGATATTCATTCCCAAAGTGTTGCTCTTTTCAGGATTAAAATTTTCAGGTAACCCTTTTCCATTATCTTGTATGGTTAATAAATACTGATCCCCCTTTTGCTTAAAAGTAATTTGAACTTGCGGATCATCAATATCAGTAAATGCATGTTTTAAAGCATTGGTGATTAATTCATTGACGATAATTCCACAAGACAACATAAAATCCATATTAAAACTAATATCTTCTATATTAATAATATAGCTTATATTTTTATTATCCATTAAAAAAGATTTTTTTATTTCATTTATTAATGCATCTATATATTCTCTAACAGAAATACGAGAAAGATTTTCTGATTTATATAAAATATTGTGAATCAAGACCATTGCCTTAAGTCTGTTTTTAGTAATATCCATCAGTTTCTTAAATTCTTTATTTTCAGAATATAAAGCCTGCAGTGATAAAAAGGAAGAAACTAAAGCCATGTTATTCTTAATTCGATGATGAATTTCTCTAAGCAGTATGTCTTTTTCCTTTAAAGTTTTTTGCAATTGATTTTGCATTAATTGTAATTCGTCCCGAGAGGCTGTAATGTTGCTCAGGTTTTCTGCCATTTGATTAAAAGAATTAGATAAATGGCCTATTTCATCATCAAAATCAATTTCAATTTTAGCGGAAAAATTACCTTTACTGATTTCTGAAATTCCAGAATTTAATTTGTTTAAGGGAGCAATGATACTCTGGGTTATAACAGTTGATAGTAAAAACCCAATCACAATAGCAATAATTAGTAACAGTACATCAGTAATAAAAGAACGCTTAGCAATAATGACTGCTTGATTTCTAAACTCCAAAGCTTTATTTTGTGCAAAATCACTGACTTTTTCCATTTCTTTCTCGATTTTAACTACATGTAAAGCTCCTTCATTTTTAGTTATTTGAGCGGCTCTGACTTTTTCGCCTCGGTTCATTAATTGATAGACCTGGCTACGGATAAATTGCCACTCCAGAAAGACAATTAAGGCTTGCTGAACAATTTCCATTTCTCCTAAAAACTTTTGCTCGATTAATTCAAAATCCACAAGAACTTCTTTCTCCAGATTGGCAACTAACTCCCGATAATCAGCAATTTCGGCAATCGTCTCAACTAATACTACATCTTTCATTGCTCTATGCATTTTAATGACATTTGTATTAATACGTAAAACAGCATTACTGACTGTAAAGGGATGACGGGTAATTTTTTCCGCTTGCTGAGATAGACTTTGAAGTTGAATAATACTGAAAATACTCAGCAAAATAAAAATGATAAATATTATGAGATAACTAATACTTAAGCGTGTCTTTATTTTTAATTGTTTGATCATCTTATACTCATGCACTGGATTTATGAGAAATAAATTTTTAGCATATTAATTATAAGACAAAAATTATAATATGTTCAAAAATACATCCAAATATAATTTATTCGTTATGCTTTAAACTTTTTATTTACAATTAAATAACCATGAAGAAAGTATACAGATCCGGAAGAGATAATTTTAAAATTTTATTGAAGTTTTTGTACTTTTTATAGAAATATAGCAATTTGCTTTTATTTATTAAAATTTTTCTTTCTTTAAAAAAATACTTTGATAAAGTTCCCGAACCAGTTTCTGGTTACTATCATTCCATCTTTCTACAAACTCCTGATATTCCGGTGAAGGTTTGGATTCTCTCAGAACCTGGTTTATTTGATTGATAATATTTTTTCCCCATTCATTTTTAGGAGCAGCAGTTACCCCGCCTGAATAAGGAATGGCTTCTTCTATAAAAATACTGACTAACTCTGACTTGCCTGTATTTACTTTTTCAATATATTCAACTACCCAGGGGTATTCAATAATATAATCAATTCTATTAATTTTTAACATACCGATCAGGTTCGTCATGCTAATAGTATTAGAAAAAATAATATTTGATTTTCCTTTATACTTATTGATTATCTGATCCAGTTCAGGTGTATAGGATCGTCCTTCTGCTAACCCGGCCTTTAACTGATTAGAAGACATAAGGCCTTCCAGTGAAACTTTTCTGTTTTTATTGAAATATTTCAGTTTATCCTTTTTTATGATAATTGCATTGGGCAAGGTAATTCCAATATTATCAGAAAAATAGAGAAACTCTTCCCTTTCTGGAGTTTTCAGGGTGCCAACCATACAAACTTTTTTACCCTGTTTCATTTCATGGACTGCACGGGCAGGATTTACTAATAAAGTTTCATGCTCATATTCAGTTAATTTTTCTTGGAAAAACTGTAAAATTGCATCGGCATTTCCCTGAGCCTTATAGGGCCCCTCTACAATATAAACCGGAGGCCAATCATAAATCATCCAGGTTATCCTGTCTGTGCTGTTTGAGAAAAAACTTAAAAAAAATAAAAATATAACTACCAAAACTATCCTGTTTTTCATTCCAGTACCGATCCTTCCTTCATATACTAATAATAGTTATAATTTGTATTTTTTCAAGCTTTTATAG
>JAKSBL010000571.1 GCA_022361115.1 Spirochaetota bacterium
CATACGAATATTTTCTCTCAATGTACAATCAAATAAAAAATTATCCTGCGCTACAAAGCTGATGCATGCAGATAATTGCTTTAAGGGAATTTCCCGTACATCTACACCGCCGATTGCAATTCTTCCGCCTGTAACATCCCAGAACCGGGCAATCAGTCTTGCCATTGTTGACTTCCCGCTGCCAGAGGGGCCGATTAAAGCACAAAAGCTGTTTTCATTTATATTAATGTTAATATTTTTTAGAATTTCCTGATCAGCATTATAAGAAAAACAAACATCCTTAAAAGAAATATTATATTCTTTTATATCTGCAAAATTTTCATTATTGGGCAGCTGCATGATGTTTAAAAATTCACTTGAATCTTTTACAGCATATTGTATAAGCTTTGAGTTGTTGACAAATTGTGAAACATTCATAAGTGGCGGTACAATTCCCATGGCAAGTATAATACACAGCACAAATTCCGCAGGAGTTAAACTGCCCTGTCTATAAAGAATGATACCAACCGGGACAAGTCCGAGCAGGGTCGTTGGCAGCAGCGCCATAGAAAAATTCAGAGCAGTTATTACACTCTTACCCCAGTCCAGAATATATTTTCTGAATTCATTGATCGCTTTCTCATATTTTTCATAGGACCTGTCTGAATGGTTAAACATTTTTATGACCTCAATTCCTTCGGAATATTCAACAATCACGCTATTGACATGATCGCTCGCTCTCATGTACTGTTGATATTTTTTTGTGTAACCTTGTAAGGTGATCCCGACAATGATAAATGAGATGGGGGCAGTGACTATTGCTGCAAGAGCTAACCTAAAATCCACGGTTATCAAATAGATAAAAACGCTTATCGCGAGAAGAAGATTGGAAAATCCTTCTGGAATCATATGAGCAATAGGCAGCTCTATTGTTTCAATCCTGTCAATAAAGGCATTTTTCAACCGTCCGACTTTTTCGCTTAAAACAACACCTAAAGGGGTACCCATAAGTCTCTCAGACATTTTGAGTCTCAGGGTATTCAGAATAGTATAGGCTGAAATGTGTGATAAGACTGTAGATAATGAATGGAAAACCAGTCTAATGATATATCCAGACAGACAGACCAATATCCAGGGGATGATCATGTTAATATCAGGTAATTCTCCTGTTAATATAATGACAATATTATATACACCATAATAAGGAACCAGGCCGCCAAATACCCCGACTATTGCACATAGTACGGATATTGTCATTTTACCTTTGCATTGACCAGCGTGCTTTAATACTGTTTTACTCCAGTGTTCACTCATTGTTCTATCCCTGCCGTCTCATTCTTTGTTACCATATTATTGAATAAGTTAGGTATACCTAACTTTTGTATATTACAACATATATTAAATATATTCAATTCTTTTTTGTTAAAAATCAAAAAAAGAAGGACAAGAACATAGATTAGCCAACTGTAAATTGCAGCTCAAATTCATGACTTTATTGTAACTTTGCCTGATGGTTATCAGACATTGATAGGGGAGAACGGGACTTATCTTTCGGGCGGGGAACAACAGCGTATAGCCCTGGCAAGAATTATACTGAAAAATGTGCCTATTATCGTTTTGGATGAGGTTACTGCTTACGCTGATCCGGAAGTTCTTGATTTTCGGAAAAATTTCGTGGTTCCAAATCCACCCCCATATCAGTATATAAAAAAATCTGCCTTAGTTTCAGGTAAATTGTTGATTACATAAATTAAGATTGTTTCTAGTCTCCTGATTCAGATCTCCAAGCCAAGTTTCAATGAGAGAGTTAATCTCTTTTTCCTAACGGATCAATTTTAATGATGCACCAATCTTTTCCAGTATCTTCTCCGGCAAGATTAGTTCCAAAACCAGCAACATATAAATAATTTTCATTGTCAATTGCCATACAAGTGATTTCATCATGCTTCTTTGTTAAGTCAATAATTAAATCCCAGTTAGGATCTTCATTGCCATCTTTATCAAACTTCTTAATCCACCAGCAGCTATAATAATTTTGAAAAGTAAAACCACCAACATAAATATTATCATCTTTATCAATTACGATTGAAGTTGGTTTTTCAATCTTTTCATATTTATAATAAATTTTATCCCAATTTTTAATGTCTTCTGATCCATCGGGGTAGAATTTCTTTAACCACCAATCAGTTGAAGGATATGTTTTACTCTTATCTTTTCCTGAAATACCCCGTCCGTATCCAACAACATAAAGATTGCCTTCTGAGTCCAATGCTGCATCTGTTGGCCTATCTTCCATTCCAATACCATCAATATGTTTATCCCAGTTTATGGTATCCTCTTTTCCTGTCTCATCAATTTTCTTTATCCACCAGTCTTGTTGACTATTTTCCCTGACTAGGTTATCTCCATAACCAATTGCATAAAGATGATCTTTATAGGGTAATAATTTAATAATACTAATATATCCTACATCATTGGTTATAGTTTTTTCCCAAATTATTTCTATATTATTACCTTTGTCTTTTATACAATTAATTCATTGATC
>JAKSBL010000444.1 GCA_022361115.1 Spirochaetota bacterium
CTTTTAAAAATACTTAAAATAAGGGTTGTGCCCTGTGTGCCTCTCTGTGAGAGGTTTTTTAAACAGTTCTAAGCCTCAATTTATCAATTAAATGGAGATTAACATGCCTGAGAATGATTACCAAATTATCACTATTAATGAAAACAATATTGACCAGGAACATATTTGCTGTGCTATTGGAAATGACAAAGTAAATCAAAACCGAGCAAATATGAAAAAAGCCTGGTTAAAATGTCGGATGCCATATGGCCATACTTTTAAAAAGATAAATGTAAGAGGCAAAGTTTTTATAGAATATGTCCCAGCTGAACAAGCCTGGTTCCCCATAGAAGCAAAGGGCTATCAACTGATTCAATGTTTCTGGGTTTCTGGCCGTTATAAAGGACAGGGCCTGGGCAAAATGCTCTATCAAGCTTGTGAAGAAGACTCAATAAAAACAAATGGCCTCATTGCCGTTACTTCAGCCAAAAAAAGACCCTTTTTAGTAGATAAAAAATTTCTTGTTAAACAAGGTTTTACTGTTTGTGATACAGCTCCTCCTTATTTTGAATTAGTCGTCAAACAGTTCGATAAAACAGCTCCTCTCCCTAAATTTACAGCAAAAGCCAAATCTGCCAAATATAAAGGCCATGGGGATTTGGTATTTTTTTACTCAGATCTTTGTCCCTTTAATCATGATTTTGTCGAAATTTTAAGTAAAATAGCTGAAGAAAAAAATTTTACAGTTGAAAAGAATAAAATAACAACTTTGGAACAAGCACAATCACTCCCAATAGCAACTGGTAATTTTAGTCTGTTTTATAACGGAGAATTCCAAACTCATGAAATTATGCCTGAGAAAAAATTTGCCAAATTTTTAGATGAATTAAAAAAGAGGTGATAAAGGGGATACTACTTGGATTTAAGGCAAATTTCTTTGGATGACTTTGCTTTATTAATTTTTGCAACCAGCCAATTAACTTGACAAAGAACCGATTATAGATTATAAAAACAGAAAAGTTAGAGGAGATGGGTTAAAATGCAGCAAAAAAAAGCATTAGTGTTAGGTGCTGGTGGTTTTATTGGCAGCCACATGGTAAAAAAGCTAAAAAAAGAAGGCTTTTGGGTTCGAGGAGTTGATTTAAAATTTCCTTTATTTAGTGAAACTCAAGCTGATGATTTTGTGATTGGTGATTTAAGAGATCCTTATCTTTGTAAAAATATCATTGACATGAAATTTGATGAAGTTTATCAATTTGCTGCAGATATGGGTGGTGCCGGATATATTTTCACAGGTGAAAATGATGCAGATATTATGCATAATTCAGCAACCATCAATTTAAATATATTAGACGCTTCAATGCGCAGAAACATTAAAAGAATTTTTTACTCCTCATCTGCCTGTATCTATCCCCAAGAAAACCAGGTTGATCCGGATAACCCCAATTGTGAAGAAAGCAGTGCTTACCCTGCTCATCCTGATAGTGAGTATGGATGGGAAAAACTTTTTAGTGAACGCTTGTTCTTAAGCTATGGAAAAAATTATGGCATGGAACCAAGAATTGCCAGATATCACAATGTTTTTGGCCCTGAAGGAACCTGGCAAGGGGGAAAAGAAAAGGTTCCTGCTGCAATGTGTAGAAAAGTAGCTGAAGCAATTAAAAATAATAAAAATGAAATCGAAATATGGGGAGATGGAGAACAAACTCGATCTTTTTTATATATTGATGAATGTCTGGAAGGCACCTGTCGTTTAATGCGTTCTGATTGGACAGGACCGGTTAATATTGGTTCTGATGAAAGGATAGCAATCAATAATCTTGCTAAAATGGCAATGGCTATTGCAGGTCAGAATTTTGCTTTAAAACACATTCCAGGCCCGCAAGGTGTACGGGGAAGAAATTCTGATAACCGTTTAATCAGTGAAAAACTAAATTGGCGACCCTCTCGTCCTTTAAAAGATGGAATGACGCAAACCTATCAATGGATTGAAAAGCAAGTACAGGCACAAAAATAAGCTTAAATTTATATGTCATTACCTGATCAACAAATAACAGCAAAAAAGCACCATTCACAATCATCAACTAAAGAAGCAAGAATTATGCTTTTTGATTTATCTTCAAATGGTCACCATCCGAGTCATATTTTGTATTTACTCCATTACTGGATAAGCCATTCTTTATCCGGCAGGTTGTTTATTGTAGTTGAACCGCAATTTTTAAAACTTCATCCTGAAATTATTAAAAAAGCACAATCTTATCACTTAAAAAACATACAGTTTATCTCCATATCAGATACAGAAATCAAATCATTAACCATAGTAAAATCTTTCTTATCTCGCAGAAAAAGAGCATTACAGGAATGGAAATTAGTATGTAAATATGCCCAGCAAGTTCAGGCAACTCAAATACAATTAATGTATTTTGATACTTTTCAATTACCTTTATTAATCGGCCAAAAACCTCCCTGTCCTGTTTCCGGCACCTATTTTCGGCCAAGATTTCATTATCACAATTTTCAGGATTATCATTCAAGTATTAAAGAAAAACTGCTTTCCCAATTTGAAAAAAAAAGGTTGTTTATTATTTTAAAAAAAAATTTTTTAAAGACCTTATTTTGCCTTGATCCTTTTGTCAGTAATTATATAGCTCAAGATTATTTAAGAGACAAAACTAAATACTTGCCTGATCCAGTTTTACATTATTCCTCGCAAAATCCTGGTAATTTTAAGGAAAAAATTGGGATTGACTCATTTCGAAAAGTTTTTTTATTATTTGGGGCACTTGATCAGCGAAAAGGGTTATTTCAGTTACTGGAAGCACTGCAACAATTAGAAAATCAAGTTGCTAAGCAGTCTGCCTTTTTATTGATTGGAAAGGTTGCGCCTCAATCTTTAACCAAAGTAACTGAAATCATTGCCCAACTGAATCATACTACTCAACTGCAAATCATATTAGAAAACCGGTTTGTTAAAGATGAAGAGATGCAGTTTTATTTCTCCAATTCTGATATCATTCTTGCTCCCTATCAACAGCATGTTGGAATGAGCGGAATCCAGGTCAGAGCTGCTGCTGCTGGTAAGCCTGTTTTGTCTTCTGATTATGGATTAATGGGAGAGTTGACTGATAAATATAAATTAGGACTCACTATTGATTCATCAAAACCAGCAGAAATTGTTCTGGGAATCAAAAAATTTCTTAATGGGGATTTATCCTCACAGATTGATTATCAAATGATCAAAAAATTTGCAGATCACAATACTGCTGAAAATTTTGCAAATGTGATTTTTTCCAACCTTATCCATTAATACCCTAATATACTCTGAAGCCATTTTTCTGTTTCTTCAATGGAACTACCCGTTCGATGAGCATAATCTTCAACCTGGTCTTTTAAAATTTTACCTAGAACAAAATAGTAGGAATCAGGATGAGAAAAATAATAACCGCAAACACTGGCTTCTGGTACCATCATAAAACTTTCCGTTAATTGAATACCTGTTTGTTCCTCTACCTTTAGTAAATCAAATAATCGCTTTTTTTGGCGATGATCAGGACAGGGTGGATAGCCCGGAGCAGGGCGAATTCCAGGATATTTTAAATCAAACAACTCCCTTTTTTCCAGGTTTTCTTCTTTTTGATACCCCCACCACTTTTTTCTGACTTCTTCATGAAGTTTTTCGGCAAATGCTTCGGCTAATCGATCGGCTAAAATCTTAACCATAATTGCAGAATAATCATCCTGTTCAAGCTGATATTTTTTAACAATTTTTGTCAACCCAATTCCTGCTGTTACAGCAAAAAATCCCAGATAATCGGTTTGGTTCATTTCCTGAGGCATTAAAAAATCAGCCAAACAAACATTCGCACTTTTATCGAATTTTTCAGTTTGTTGTCTTAAACAAGGAAATGTATCCAAAATCACATTTTTTGATTCATCTTGATAGACAACCATGTCATCCCCTTTTCGACTGGCCGGCCAGATTCCAATTACACCATTAGCTGCTAAAGATTTATCTTTCACCAGCTGGTCGAGTAATTGATCTGCATCTTTTTTTAACTTTTTGGCTTCCTCACCATATCTGGGATGATCTAGTATTTCAGGATACCTGCCTTTTAGATCCCAGGCTACAAAGAAAAATGACCAGTCAATGTAGGGGACTAATTCTTCTAAAGGGTAATTCAGGAAAACCTGATTGCCCAGAAAATTTGGCTTAGGGGGAGTATAATTATTCCAGTCTGCTTTCCAATGCCTTTTTTGAGCAGCCTTTAAGGTTAGTAACTGAGCCTGTTGTTGTCGTTGGAAATAATCTTCCCGGATTTTTTGATATTGTTGTTTAACATCAGTTATAAATCTTTGCTCTTTACCAATCATTTTAGGAATTTCAGTTACCGCACGGGAAGCATCTTTTATATGTAAAGAAACACCATTATATTGAGGAGAAATCTTTACAGCTGTATGCACACTGGATGTAGTGGCTCCTCCAATAGCCAATGGAATATTTAATTTGTTTTTCTCCATTTCTTTAGCTACCACTACCATTTCATCTAAAGAAGGAGTAATCAAGCCGGATAATCCGATAATATCCACTTTTTTTTCAGCTGCTTTTTGTAAAATCTCTTCAACTGGCACCATAACACCTAAATCAATTATCTGGTAATTATTACAGCTTAATACCACACCAACAATATTTTTGCCAATATCATGAACATCCCCTTTTACAGTCGCCAGTAATATTTTTCCTTTACTTTTCTGGCCATCCTGCTGATTTTCCTTTACCACAAAAGGCTCTAAAACAGCAACTGCTTTTTTCATGACCCGGGCACTCTTAATGACCTGGGGCAAAAACATCTGTCCGGCACCAAATAAATCCCCAACTTTATTCATTCCATTCATTAATGGACCTTCAATAACTGATAATGCCTGGCCAATTTGCTGGTGTGCCAGCAATGCATCTTCTTCAATGTATTTAGTGATCCCCTTGACTAGAGCATGGCTTAAGCGTTCTTCCACAGGTAATTGCCGCCAGGTTTCATCCTGCTGTTCTTTGACCGATGTACCGGCATAGTTTTCTGCCAGAGTCAATAGAGTTTCTGAAGCATCAGGATTTCGGTTAAAAATCACATCTTCTACTGCATCTTTTAATTCTGCAGGAATTTCCTCATACACTGTTAAAGTTGCCGGATTAACAATTCCCATATCTAAACCAGCCTGAATGGCATGAAATAAAAAAGCAGAATTAATGGCTTCCCGGACTGTATTATTACCCCGATAAGCAAAACTCACATTGCTGATTCCACCACTTACTCTGGCATGCGGCAGTTCAGCTTTTATTTTTTTTACAGCTTCAATAAAAGCAATGCCATATTGATTATGTTCTTCCAATCCGGTTCCAATGGCAAAAACATTGGGATCAAAAATAATATCTTCTGGAACAAACCCTACTTGATGAACCAGAATATCATAAGATCTCTGACAAATAGAGATTTTTCTTTCTAATGTATCTGCTTGGCCTTTTTCATCAAAAGCCATGACAATGAGAGCAAAGCCATACTTTTGAATTAACTGGGCTTTTTCAATAAAAGCAGCTTCCCCTTCTTTTAAGCTGATTGAGTTAACAATACCTTTACCCTGTACCACTTTCATACCGGTTTGTAACACTTCAAAACGGGAAGAATCAATCATAATAGGCACCCGGGAGATTTCCGGCTCAGAGGCAATGAGGTTTAAAAAGTGATTCATCTCCTTTTCACTCTCTAGCAAAGCGTCATCTAAATTCACATCAATGACTTGTGCTCCGTTTTCTACCTGGTGCACCGCGACTTCTAAGGCTTCTTCATACTTTTTTTCAGTGATTAAGCGTTTAAATTTTGCTGAACCCGCAACATTGGTTCGTTCACCTACGTTTACAAATAGAGACTGTTCATCAATTGTCACCGGTTCTAAACCAGATAATCGGAGAGCTGGTTTTAGCATAGGTTTTTGCCTGGGTTTTAAGTGATGGAGCCTTTCATAAAACTCAGCAATATGTTCTGGAGCCGTTCCGCAGCAACCACCAACAATATTGAGCATCCCCTCCTGGATCATTTCTTCCAGCACTCCAGCCATGTTTTGAGGTGTATCCAGATACTGGCCTAATTCGTTGGGCAAACCTGCATTTGGATGAGCTGAAACATAAAAAGGAGAATGAAAAGCGATTTCCCTTAAGTAAGGTTTTAATTCCTTTGCCCCCAAAGCACAATTTAAACCAATACTTAACGGATTTGCCTGCATTACAGAATAAAGAAAAGCTAAGGGAGTTTGGCCGGATAAAGTTCTTCCGCTGGAATCGGTGATGGTTCCTGAAATCATAATCGGCAATGTCATGTTGTTCTTATGAAAATACTCTAAAATAGCAAAAATTGCAGCTTTTGCATTAAGGGTATCAAAAACCGTTTCAACCAGTAATAAATCAGCCTTGCCTTGTACCAGCCCATGAACTGCTTCTTGATAAACATTCACCATTTCATCAAAACGAATACTCCGAAAAGCAGGCTGATTGACA
>JAKSBL010000693.1 GCA_022361115.1 Spirochaetota bacterium
AAATAAAGAAAAAATAATAGGGATAAAATAATCAGAAAGGTATAATTTGCTAAATAATAATTACGATCATATGAAATTTCTTTTGAAAAAAAACTAACCAGGTATTGGATAAAAATATACAAATAATATAGTGCAAAATAAAATAAGTATTTTATTTTTTTCTGGTGCAAATCTATTTTTTTAAGAATCGTTAAACCCAAGATCAATAATAAAATAGTATCCACATAAAAAATCAACATGGTTTTCCAAACTTTTTGATGGACAGTAAATTTCACAGAAATAAAACCAATAATAATTAAGCCAATGAAAGGCAAAAAACCGAGAACACTATTATAGGATTGAACTTTTTTCTTAGAAACAGGCATAATTTTTCCTTATAAAGTATACATCATACTATAAAAAACATATTTTTCTACATTTATCAATAGATGTTTACAAAAAAATACCCTCTACCGTAACATTATTTCAGTAATGTTAGAGTTTTACTGATTCGTTTAAGAATCACAATAAACAGACTGGTCTCGGTTCATTCTTTAGACTTTTGCTTCGGTATTGTTCCTAATTTTTCTCTCTGCACTTTTGCTCCTCTGTGTTAAAAATTTAAAATCATGAAAAAAAGCTTGAAATTATCTGATTTTTTTTGCAAATTATTTTTTGATAGTACTAAGGGAGCAAATCTTGCTTAATAAAAAATTTGGATTTTTGTTGTATTTTTTTGTCCTAATGATTTTATCCAGCTTTGCTGTAGATTATTATGACATGGTAATTGGTTATTCAGTAGATAATCGTCCAATTAAGCTTTTTGCTTGCGGTCGGGGGAGAGAATTCCTGGTTATGATTGCAGGAATTCATGGAAATGAAGGTAATACGACTGAGACTGCATATCACTTGATTGATCAGATAAAATCTGAAAAGATTATCATACCTCCATCAAAAACAGTAATAATTGTTCCCAATGCCAATCCTGATGGTCTGGCTTATCAAACTAGAGTCAACGCACATCAGGTAGATTTGAATCGGAACTTTGAAACGACTAATTGGCAAAAAACTTCCCTTTATCACGGCAGAATTTTGAGTTGCGGAGCTTATCCGTTTAGTGAACCTGAATCACAAGTGATTCAAAATTTATTTTTAGAAATTAATAGATTACCAGTTACATCTGTTGCTCTCACACTTCATAGTCAGGCTAATGCTATTTTTGAAGCGAGTGAAGATTCTTATAATATTATTCTTGCAGAATATTTACGTCAAATCAGTAAATTTAAAAGAATCATTTATTATCCCACTACAGGAGATTTAGAACGGTGGTTAGCCGAAGAATATGGGATTGCTTCAGCAACTATTGAATTTGCAACAAAAAAAGACCCAGAAAATCAAGAACTGGTAAAAGTAGTGCAAATATTATTAAAAACCGATTTTACCAAAAAATTTTATCAATCCCCCTCAAAATCTGACCAACCTAAATCATTAACCTCTCAGCATTTCAATAGTTTAATAAAAAACTTAAAAATCAGCAAATAAACAATGTTGATTTTAGAAAGTAACTAGCATGAAAAGATACCCTGTTTTAACTTTTTTCATTATCCTGCTTTTTCTTCAGTGCCGGCAGCAATCAGCAGAAAAAGTTGTCATTCCTCAAGTAAAATATGAGCTCTCCTTTCCTAATCGGCTACACCATGAAGCAGATATTAAGATCATTTTCAAAGATCTTCCACAAAATCCACTAGTTGTCCATATGAGTCGTTCCTCACCAGGACGTTATATTTTGCATGATTTTGTAAAAAATGTTTATGGAGAAAAAATAACAGACTCTACAGGCCAAAGCCTGCATTTTCAGCAACCTAATCCGCATACTTGGCAAATTGAACACAATGGCGAAGTGATTTTTCAATATAAACTATATGGAAACCGCTTAAATGGTACCAATTCCATGATAAAGGATCAATATGTTTTACTGAATATTCCCTCGACTCTTGTCTGGCCGGCTAACCTATCCAATCCAATTATCCGACTGCAAGTTGAAAAGCCTGTGGAGGAATGGAAAATCATCACTCAATTAGATCCAATTGATCAAAATGGACTCTTTTTTGCACCGGATTTAAATTATCTAATGGATAGCCCAATAGCTATCGGAGATTTTACCATCCGAAAATGGCAGCATTCTGACAAAAAAACCAATTTTGCTTTAGCAGCCTTACATCGGGGAAAAGATCAAGATATCACAGATATAGCCGATATGACAAAAATGGTCATTACTCAACAACATGAAGTGATGGGTGAATTCCCTGAGTTTTTTCAAGACCATTATTTTTTCATCCTGTTCTATCTGCCTGAAGCAGAGAACGATGGAATGGAACATAGGAATAGCACAGTAATTACCAATAATAATCAAATAGCCTGGTATAAAAGAAAATTTTTGACTACTATTTCTCATGAATTCTTTCATTCCTGGATTACAGAACGGTTACGTCCAGCCAGTATTACCCCCTTTAACTATTTAGATATTAACAGCTGTCCTGAACTTTGGTTTGCAGAAGGGGTAGTGACTTATTATGATGATGTTTTTCTAACCAGAGCAGGTATACGAGAATTTTATAATTATGCCAATGGTCTAACTTATCATCTCAACAAAATCATAAATTTACCGGGAAAAACTTATACAAATCCTGCCAAAGCTGGTCTATTAGCCCCTATTCTGGATGGGAGTGAATCTCAAAAACCGGAAAACACAAAGAACATACATACATCATATTATGATTATGGAGATGTAATTTCTCTTGCCCTGGATTTAATGCTACGTACCCAATTTCAGGAAAAAAAGCTCAGCTTGGATCATTACATTCAACTACTGTGGAGTAAATATGGAAAAAGTGAGACCCCTTATGATAATCAAATGCTGGAGGAAACCCTCACCCAATTGACAGGAGACCCTCAATTTAGCAAAGATTTTTTCCAAAATTATATTTATAGCAACCAGCTTCCCGATTTTAATCATCTTTTGAATCAGGCAGGAATTGCCATTAAAGAGAAATATACTAATAAAGCATGGCTAGGTGATGTTGATTTGTCTAGTGCTTATGGGGGCGCATATATAACTGCCCCTACATTACATAAAACCCCACTTTACAATGCCGGATTGGATCAGGGGGATATCATTCTTTACCTTGGGAACCAAAGAATTTATAATGCCCCCAGATATTATCAGCTGATGTACCGGTTTAAACCAGGCCAAACTGTAAAGATCATTTATCTTCATAATGGAAAAAGAAAAGAAAGTATGATTACTTTTACTAAGGATAATGAAATAGAAGTTTTTGCATACGAATTATTAAATAGGCAAATTACTGATGAGATAAAAGAATTCCGAAAGAGCTGGCTAGGGGTAAAAACAAATCAATAAAAAAAAGCTGTTTCTTATTATAAACAAGAAACAGCTTGCTACTTTTCATTATTATTAAAAGTGTATTAACCCTGACTAATTGCTTCAACAGGACAAACGCCAGCACAATTACCACAATCGGTACATTTATCTGCATCAATAATATAAGGACTACCCTCAGCAATTGCATCCACCGGGCATTCAGAAATACAGGAACCGCATTCTATACATTCACTGGAAATAACGTAAGCCATTAAAAGCCTCCTAAATCAATATTTTTCATTCCCAATATACAATTATTTTAAAAAAAAATAAAGAAAAATCATACTTTTTATAAGTGAAAATTAATTAGTATATTATAAAATAAAAAAGCCTACACAAATAGTGCAGGCTCTTTCATCGCCTAGGGGAATCGAACCCCTCTTGCCGGGATGAAAACCCGGTGTCCTAGCCGATAGACGAAGGCGACAGATGTTGACCTGTGAAGGGTTCGAACCTTCGACCCACGCCTTAAAAGGGCGTTGCTCTACCAGCTGAGCTAACAGGTCATCTGTATCATTTAATGATGTAGGATAAATACCATATTCTCACCAGTCTGTCAATGCTTTTTTCTTTTTTTTCTCCAGTTTTTTTATTCCTTTTATTTATCAATGACAAAAATTATGACCAATTTCCTTTATAAAAATAATATTTTAATTACCTTAAACTCAAAAAAAAATTATTGCTTAATGACTTGATTATACTTTATATGATGCAAGAGTAAAGTATATTTCAGATTGAAACAATCTATTCATCTAAATGAACTTAATTTAATTTTACAAAAATAAAAAAAAGTTTTGACATTTTTAACAATTCATG
>JAKSBL010000684.1 GCA_022361115.1 Spirochaetota bacterium
AACCTTCCAGATCAACAGTATAAGAACCTCGGATCACAAAAAACTTAAATAATTCAACTTCTGTACCTAAAGCAAAGACGACATTCTGAAAAAAGGGAAAACTTAAATCTAAAAGCCATTTCCAATTAGTCGATCCAGTGTTAAGAATATTGAAATCAAGTCCTACGGCTACAGTAAAAGGAGTCGGAAACCAGCGTAAACTGCGGGGGGTATTAAAATTAAATAGAGGTTTTCCCAGTTCTTTTAAAACAATGGAAAACTGAAAATCTTGAAATCCCCAGGGAGTTGCTTTATCTTTGGAAAAAGGGACATACCAGTCTGGGCGAAAAATAAAGCCAAAATCTAAGCCACCACCTACATCAAAAGCATTATAGGATTCATCAACTTGTTCATTATTATTTGAATCATTCCGTATGATGTGAGCCGGATTATAACTTATTTTAAAGTTTACATCCATACCAAAAGCAAAGTGTTCATTATAATCTTTTGAAAAACCAAAATAAAATGCACCAATTTTACCGATTCCCAGATCATTATTATTCATATTATAATCAAATTGATCATTAAATGATTGATTACTCAAATTCATATAATTGAAGTAACCTGTAAAGCAGCCAAAACGGCTGGGAATGACAAATCCTGCATTTGCAATAAAAGGGAAAAAAGCGTCTTTCCCTGTCAGAAAGGATTCATTTGTATGAATTGTTGACCAGAAACCCGGAGCTACACCATAGGAAAACTCCATTTTAACATTTTGTATAAAAGCATTACTGGCAGGATTAATGACAATACCGGAAGGCTTTTCAATACCTCCCCAACCCATACCCTTTGATAATAACTCTGGTGAAAATAACCAGAAGTAGTATCTTCCAGCTTCCGGGGTTCTATATATTGAAAACAATGGGGATAATAAACAAATTATTAAAATAACTATAAAAATATTTTTTTTCATAATACCCTCCAACTATGACACTTGCACTTTTAATCATTTTTTACAAAAAGAAAATAATTTTTTGAAATAATTACTCTATACTTTTTTTTGACCTGGAAAAAGTCCCTGATAAAAATAAAGCGGGTCTATTCCCCGCTTTTCCAATAACATATTATATTAAATTTGATGAAATTGACAAGAATATTTTAAGTTTTTAAATATTGAATGAATTATAGATATTATGAGGCCCAACTAAAGATTTTTGTCAATTTCATTGCATACCAAAAGTATTAATGGTATAAACAGGTACTTTAAAAAGTAAGTCAATTAAGGAATTACCATGATTATAAATATGAACCAATCCAAATTTAAAATAATTCTATTCTCTCTTTTAGTCATCTTATTTATCCCTTTTTGTGTAACTGCTGAAGATATTAAATTTCATGTCAGAACTTCTATTGCAAATGCTCAATTTTGGCAACGTTTTTGTTATACCGATAATGAAACAACTATAGATAATGATATGAAAATTTTTTCTAATAATTTAATGGGTAATTTCGGTATTGGCATGGAGTGGATCTTATTTGATGTAGGTAAAAAACGGGGTTCTAGAATGTTTATTAAAAGTGGGATTGACTTCATTTTTACGATGAGCCCAACCTATGTTGGTAAAACCAATGGATACAGCACTTGGGATGAAACGGCAAAAGATGGAATGAAAAATTTGGGATTAGCCGGAGATATCAATTATTTAGGTTTTGATATGGATTTATTTTTTGGAGGCACTTTTCCTAAAACTGATTTAATCTGGTCATTTGGGGCAATTTTTAATTTTGTGTTTCCTGTCTATTCAGAAAATGTACCAATTTCTTCTCTTAAAAGTTATGAAAGATTTCGGTTTTTTGCTACACCTTGTATTTCAATTGGCTATGATATTCATATCCCTAACACCAATTTTAAAATTACTCCACAAATTCGAACTGGTATTACCTGTCTGCCTGTTATTCCTCATAGTTTAATAAATAATATTGATGAT
>JAKSBL010000024.1 GCA_022361115.1 Spirochaetota bacterium
AAATTATTGATATATTAGAGAAGGAGAAACATGAAATGCAAAGTATGGAAGAGTTTCAGCAGGAACGGGAAGAATTAAATCAAAAAGCTCTCAAATTTATCGGTAAAGTAAATCAACGCTTTTTTAGCCTAGACAACCAGACTTATCGAGATGGTGCCCTTTCTGCCAAAACAAAAGAACTTTTAGGGCTAGTGGCTAGCATGGTTCTTCGCTGTGATGATTGTATTAATTACCATCTAGCCAATTGCTCTGATCAGGGATATACAGATGAACAAATCGATGAAGCTTTTTCTGTTGCCCTGATTGTTGGTGGATCAATTGTAATCCCCCATTTGAGGAGAGCTATTGCCCGTTGGGGTGAACTACAGCAGAAAGATTAGTTTTTAGTCCCTTTTTCACAATTAATTAAAGCTTTAGCAGGATTTAATCCAATTTTTCTGAATTGAGTATTTTTAAAATTTAATACCCCCAACATTAATGGAATCAATAAACCGACATAGATCAGGATTATCAGTATTCCATTCTTTACCCCAAATAGATCATTACATAATCCAATGATAAAAATTAATAAGGATATTCCTATTGATGAGCCAGCAAAGAAAAAACTAGTAGCAATATTGATATCACCTCTAAAATCTTCAATCATATAGGATTGAAAAATAGGAAACATCATGGAAAAAAATAATCCCGATAAAGGAATAAACAAATCAAAATGAAAAATCTGCCAACGAAACTTTAAACCAAAAATCAAACTAATTATGTTGGAAAAAATCAGAACAAAGAGCAATCTTTTTTTATTAAACTTATGGATGAGAAAAGTACCTGAAAATCGACCAATAGTAAATAATAAAAAAAACATAAATAAGATAAAGGAGGAGTAAGCTGAACTTTCATGATATCCTTTTTCCAAAAAAGTAGGAACCCAGCTAGCTATTCCACATTCAGCACCACCATAAAAAAAGGTGATTAATACATAACGGATCATCTGAGGATGCTTCATAATATCAAAAAAATTCTTCATCTTAAAATCTTTTCCAGATCTATCGATTTGTGGATAATGAGAAAAGATAAATGAAAATAATATCAGTATAGAAGATAATGCAACTATTAAATAGGGTAATTGCCAGTTTTGTATAAAATCAGAAAGGGTCGAGAATAGAACTAATGGAAGTAAAGCACCAAAGGAGTATAAAAAATGAATGAGATTTATTCCCACTTCATTGTATCGCGGATATTTATGCTGAAACACATCTGTAACAGCAATATTAACCCCAGTAGCACAGGAGGCAGTACCAATACTGATTAAAAAAGTAAAAAATAAAAATAATCGATAAGTATGAGAAAAAGGTAGTGCAATAGAAAAAAGCATAATGATCAAACTAAAAATCACCAACAATTTTTTTTGATGAAACATATTAAACAGATAACCAGTAAATAAAGTCCCAATCAGACCAGGTAATAATGGTAAAAGAAACATTAATCCACTAGCTGTATAATTAATATGATAATAATCTTTTACCATTGGCAATAAAACAGCTTTTATAGAAATAGACATTCCAATATAAAACATATAAAAATAGCTTCCTAATAGCAATGCAGCAAAGTTTTCTTTTTTCATTTCATTAACCTTTCTTATAACTGCAACCGGTTGCAATAAGTTTAAAAAAAATATTAGCTACTTGATTTTCTGACAATTAATTCAACAGGCAAAACTGAAGAGGTAATCCTGTTATCCTGTAAATTAGTCATAAGATTATCTACTAGTGTCTTACCCACTTCAGCGATATTTTGATTGATGGTCGACAATGTAGGATGACAATATGCAGCAAGCGGTATATTGTCAAAACCGACAACTTTGATATCCTGAGGAATTCTTTTGCCAATTTTACGGATAGCATCAAAAGCACCTATGGCCATTAAATCACTATTGGCAAATACGCCATCAATGTCCTGGTTTTTTTCCAGTAAAATTGACATCGATTGATACCCCCCCTGACAGGTATAATCCGAATATATGATCAACTCTGGGTCCACGTCCATTTTATATTTCTCAAAAGCCTCCTGATATCCCTGAAAACGTTGGATGACTTCATGAGTATTTTCCCTTCCTCCTAAAAAGGCAATTTTTTTACACCCTTGTTCAAATAAATGACTGGTAGCTAAAAGACCGCCTTTAACATTATCACTTTTTACTGTGCAATATTGATCAGATAAATTAGTCGATCCCCAGATTATCAAAGGATAATCCTTATCATAATCAATAAAAAATTCATCTTTACTGTACAAACAGGAAGTAATTATCACACCATCTACCCGTCCAGTATCCAGATAATATTGAAGCTGACTATTTAAATCCCCTTGATATTGACCAACTAACAGATCGTATTGATATTGAGCTAGAGTATTGGTTATTGCCCCAACAAACTCAAGAAAAAAAGGATCATTATAATTTTTTTTAAAATCTCCGTCCTTTGCTATGGCAATCAAGGCAATTGTATTGCTTTGTTTTAAGCTCAAATTACGAGCTGCATAATTGATTTCAAATTGATGTTCTTTCGCTATTGCCTGAATTCTCTCTTTTGTCTCTTGATTAATTAAAGAACTATCATTTAAAGCCCTGGAAACAGTAGATTTCGATACACCAGCGAGTTTAGCAATATCAGATATAGATTTTACAGCTTTCATTGTATACTTCAATTATTTTTTTTGCAACCGGTTCCAATTATATTCTACAAATTATTACCATTATTGTCAATAGCTTTCTTATTAAATTGTTAAGTCTATATTTTCTTTTTTAGTAAGCAATGTGAGTTCGATAGAATGGAGTGTTTCACAAAATCAAAAAGTACGGATCAGAAAACCTGGAGCATACTGTCTGTACGTGAGGACTTGAGGCAACAAAAGGTATTATATCAAATTCACATTAAATAATATATATCGAGTCATAGCATTAATTTCGCATTGTAACCTTTAATTTTTATAAATTAAATCCTTTTATAGTGTCAAGAATTAGAACTAATAAAAATTTGGAACTTTTTGGTGCCAGGCACGAGCCTGTATTTAAAAAATCAATAAGAATGACTCAACATTTCTCTGTATTCTTTTTCCATTGTCAACAAAACTTCCAAACGCTCTGAAAAGCTATCACTTAGATTCAGAAATAT
>JAKSBL010000471.1 GCA_022361115.1 Spirochaetota bacterium
AATTTAAGAAAAAAGTTTTTTAAAATAAAAAGATTATAAAAATCCTTTTAGCTGCATTCCTTCTTGCATTAAAGCTAGTTTATTTATCCACTCTTTATCCTGTTTGTAATCTCCTACTTTAAAATTGGTAGAAGAAATCTGCGAAAAATCATAATCAAATTTTGCTGGATTTATACCCAAAAATGTAGCTATCTTGTCAATTTGAGTTTGGGGATCAGAGCATAAATCCTCATAACTCATTTCAATAATTTGCTTCTTTTCGCTTAGCTTTAGTTCTTTTACTTGCTTTTCAATTTCCAAAACAGAAGTATTCCAGTATTGTGAACATGCCTCCATATACTCTTCCTCTGAATTAAAATAATCCTGGTACTTATGCCACTCTTTTTTTAAAAAAGACTTTACTACAGATGGACCATTTCGATAAATATGTATAAATTTTGCTCCTGGAAATAATTTAAGAACTATTGGAAGCATAAAAGTGATCATCACACTTTTATATACAAACTTTTCATTAAATTTATTTTTCTTTTCAAAAAAAATTCCAGTAAAATATTTTTTAACAAAATCTGTATGTTTTTTTGGCCAGTGTTCTAATGATTTTTGCGTAAAAAGAGCAGGATTTACAACATATGGAGGAGTTTCTATTGACCGCTTAGCATAAGGATAACTAACCGGATGCCAATATTCATTTCCTTCACCTTTATAGATAATTAGCTCTTTATGAGAGCCTAATACTTTTAGTAACAAAGTAGAACCACATCGGCCAGTGCCAATTATGACAATAGGATCTTTTAATCTAAAACCTAAGGATACTATCATTTGTTTGAATGTATAAAAAAATCTCCTAGTAATTTTTGCAATAAACTTTTTTATCATATATTATTCCTATTTTAAAAAATGAATTTCATAATAATTAATACAATACAAGAAAAAAGAAATTTAACAAAATTAGCAGGTACTGTCAAGCAAAGAGAGAATTTAATTTTCTTAAACAGGCATTATGAATTAACTGGTTAAAATAATAGATTAAATCTATTATTTTAACCATCTTCCAAAATTTCAACTATAATAAAAACATGGAGATTAATCTATTTCATAAAGATAAATATGCTTTGGTTTTAGGTGGCGGCGGTGCTAAAGGAGCCTTTCAAGTAGGAGCATGGAAAGCATTAATTGAATGTAAGGTGAAATTTGAAGCCATTATTGGAGCTTCTGCCGGAGCATTAAATGGAGCATTTATCGCTCAAAATGATTTTTCAGGTATCTGGAATCTTTGGCAAGAACTTACCTTAGATAAAGTTTTAGACATCCCGCCAGAACTGATAAAAGATGGTAAATTCACTTTTTCTAAAGAAGGAATTAAACATTTAAGACAGTTGCAGGATGATTTTCTTAAATATAAAGGATTTAATACCAAGCCTCTCCAGGAGTTAATTAAAAAATATCTTGATGTTCAAAAAATCATTCATTCCGGATTGGATTTTGGATTAGTTACTTATGATATTGTTAACTTAAAACCTATAGAAGTTTTTTTAGATGAAATTCATCCCCAGGAGTTAGAATTTTATCTTTTAGGTAGTGCTACTTTACCAGGATTTCAAATGACAAAATATAAAAACCAGGTTTTACTAGATGGTGGATTGCATGACAATGTTCCTTATGAACTAGCAAAAAAAAGGGGATACCATAAAATCATTATTCTGGATGTATCAGGATTAGGCCGTAATCGCATTCCCCGTACAGAAGGCACAGAAACCATCTATATAAAAAACAGTGAAGACTTGGGTAGCCTAATAGATTTTACTCCTGAAAATGTATTTCATAAGATTGAAATGGGCTATTTAGATACTTTAAAAGTTTTTGGTAAAATCAGTGGAATTGATTATTATTATAAAAGAGATTCATCAATTGAGAATAGGTTGTTAAAAATTATTGAATCCAAAGCAAAATGTGAACAGTTCAATACTTTTTTAAAGAAAAGCAGGAAAGATGATCACATAATAAAGCGTATACGTAAAATTTTACCCAAACACCTCCAACTTCATAAAGATTTCATCTGTGTCCTAGCAGAATGTACAGCAGAAAGCCTCAATTTGCCACGAATAAAACAATACAGTTTTAATGAATTATTACAAGAAATTATGATAGCTAAAAATCAAGTAATTGAAAAAAGTAAAATGAGAAAAGAATCAATAAAATCTTTTGAATCCTTTATGCAATCTATCCAGGATATACCTAAACTTTTAAATCTTCCTCCATATCATTATGAAACTTTGCTGGATTATTTTATGGGACATCAAGATGAAAACATCCATTATACCAAAGCCTTGAATAAAATTTTTCCCGTTTTACTTCCAGCAAAATTGTTTTTTATCATATTGGATGATTATTTTTATAAAGGATAGTGGTAATGAAATAATTCCTATTAATGCCGGAATTTTTACAATCATCACTCCTTTTAGTAATATTGTCTATTAAAGAAAGAAACCATAATGAATCTTGAATCATTCAAGAATACTGGTAAACCTCAACATTTTCTAAAGGCTGGTGCTGTATTTGTAGCACTAAACCCGACTATTATTTCTACTATTTTAGGTTCCTGTATTAGTGTTTGTTTATTTGACAAAAAACTTCATTATGGCGGCATGAATCATTTTATTTTCCCCTCTATTGATAAGAAAAACAAAGCATTAGCTACTGCAAAATATGGTAATATTGCTATTGAAATTCTGATTCAAACTTTTTATCACCATGGCTCCAAAAAAGAAAATTTAGTTGCCAGTATTGTTGGGGGAGCATTTATCAAAAGTAGTGATTTGTCTCTGGGCGCTTCTAAAAAAAACATCATTTCTGCAAAAAAAGAACTCCAAAAATTTGAGGTCAAAATTATTTCTGAAGATACTGGTGGAAATAAAGGACGTAGACTTTTTTTTCTCAGTAATGAGAATAAATTGATAATCCAAGAAGTCAATAAAGACCTTCATTTTTAAATACCAATTAATGAAATAAAATTATTCTACTTCATCTTTTTCACATAATGAGAAAGTCCTTCTACCTTATACTCCACTAATTTACGTGCTTCAGCAGCTTTAATAAAATCTTTGAATTGTTTAAATCCCAACATTTTTACATAAACATTTTTATTCACAAGTTTATGATTGACTATCGAAAGCTCCTGATATTCATTTGATGGTTTTGGATCCAGTTCATCCAATATCTCAATTAATTTTTGAAAAGCAATCCAGAGTGGACTCTTAATCTGATTAAATTTTTTTAATGCAAAGATCCGTTCATTGCGGATTTCAATGTATTTTTCTTTCACAGCACCAGTAATAAAATCACTCCATTGTTTTAAATTAATTAGCTTTAAGTCAAAATTAGGGTTATATTTTTTCATCCGCATTTTTACAGTACTAAAACGGGGCTTTTTTTTCTCTTTTACAATAGACTCTATTGACTCTACAAGTAGATAATTCCAGTCCGCTTTGGTCACTTTTTTTAAGATTCCATTTTGACTTTGAGTTTCAGCAGTTTTACTAATTTCATCCTCATCTTCATCAACAGACTCAGCTAACAATTCCCGATAATCAATAAAACTATCTGCTAATTCCAGTAAATCTTCACTAGCACTCTGGGTATTACAAACAATATTAATTTTTTTACCTGCTCTTCTTAATGAGATAATTAAAAAACGAAAATCACTGTCCCCAGTTACTAAAATATAGGTATCAATGTGGCTGTATAAACGGAGAAGTTCAAAACTATCGGAAATCAATCCAATATCTGCACTGTTTTTTCTGCTCTTAGGTATGTGTACCAAAAAGAAATACCTTCTTACCAAAGAGGGGGCAAGCCGGGAAAATCTGGGATTACTCCAATTTCCATAAGCTCTAGCACTGACAATCCTCCCAAATCCTTCTGAATACTCTATTAAGCGATCCAAAAACAGGGAATTATTACCGGGATTTACATTCTCCAGGTCCCAAAGAATTGCAATATTATCCATTTGTCTTTTTTCTTCCATAATTTAAATTTTATCCTTTTAGTTATAACTTTTTAAAATCATCTTCCTAAAGGGGGTTATCTGTTTCTTTTTTTTAAATATACTTTATTAATTTTTCCACTGACTTTATCATATTTGTACATCAATTTACCCAAATAATCATGATAATATTCGGAAATGTCATAATAGAGTTTGCCAAATTCTTCACAAACATTGAGCAAATCCTCTTCGTGTGGTATAGTTTTTCTATCAGATAAGGGCATCATACGTAAATATTCCATCCTGTACTTTATATAAAAATTTTTCTGTTTGAGTAATTTAAAAATTTTATTTTTTTCCAGTTTTTTATAGATCCGCATACATTCAGAAGTATCAATCACAGGATTAGCACTAAAATCATGAACCATATTCATTTCTAAAAGATAGTCAACTACTTCAAAAATAATATGTAAATCTTCAGATGGCCTGGATTCTTTCATATAATTTTTTCGTCGTTTTAAGTCAACCTGAGGAGATTTCTTTAGAAAACTTTTAAAATCATCATTTGAGATATAACATTCCAGATAAAGGAGGATTTGAAGGGCTTTTAATAGCTCAATCAAATAATCTTGAATGATATTCACCCACTTAGAGGGGCTACGAGTATCATCATAACGGTATTGTTTAAAATCTTTACTAGCTTTCCAGCGCTTATATTCATCCCAATCAAAATTGATATTATTTTTCTTTACAAACTTTTGTAACCATGCCGAATCTCTTGCCAAAAATGAATTGATTTGTTCAATAATCCGTATGATGGGATAATAATTAGGTGCGTTGCTTAATATTTCTTCTATTGGAATATGTTTAAGACTTTCATAAACTTCTTTTTTCTTAAAAAAGAAAGATTCAATTTTGTCAAAATTCTCTTTTAATAATCTTTCATTTTCAATTATTTTTTCATCTTTTTGTTCAATACCATTTTCATTCATAGGTTGATTTTCTATATCACTCATATTATATCCATATTCACCATATTTATTAATGAGGTTCGTAAAAAAATACCATACTATTATGTTAAACCCTTTTCTATGGACATATAAGGAAACAAGAACCTCTCTTTTGGGCAATCGATTTTCAATTGCCTCTATTGATTATAACAGATTGTAATGAAAATGGGCAACAATAATAAAAATTGAAAAATAAATTCACCATTATCATATAATTCTTTCATTTTTCTAAATCATAATTTCAAAGAAATATCCTGAAAAACAATGACAAATACTATAAAATATGTATATACTCTCATTATCAAATTTGCTTCTTGGGATTGAATCATGGAAATATTAAAAAATTTTTTTGTTTTAGAAGGATTGGATGGATCCGGCACTACAACTCAAGGTAAGTTATTAAACGAAAAAATTACTCACTCTGTTTTTACTCATGAGCCAACTAATGGAAAAATCGGTCAATTAGCTCGTCAAGTGTTAAAAAATGAATATCCTACTACCCCTTTGGCCTTGGCACATATTTTTGCAGCTGATAGAAGTGAACACCTTTTTGCAAAAGATGGAATTGTTAATCAATGTCAATCCGGATTAAAAGTGATTTGTGACCGCTATTTTTTTTCTTCAGTAGCCTATCAATCTCTAGAAGTTGATTTTGATCTGGTTTGTCAAATAAATAATCAATTTCCTCTACCTCAGATTTTATTTTTTATTGATACTCCCGTTGAAGTTTGCCTTCAAAGAATTTCTTCCAGAAATGAATCAGAGATCTTTGACAAAAAAAACCTTCAGGAAAAAGTACTCACCAATTATTTGAAGATTTTGGATCGATTTCAAAATCAAGGTATGCAAATCATCAAAATCGATGGAACGCAAACAGTTGAACAAATACTTGCAGAAGAGTTACAATATCTGATTTAATATGCCATCTTTTTGATGAAGAAATAAACTAGCAAAGGATTTCTTTATTGAATTGATAGATATCATTCGTTTCAAAGGAATCCAGTTTACTAAAAAGGGGTTTTAAGCGGAAAGATAAATGTTCATAAACCTGTTGAGTAACGACTAAGTTTTCAGGCTCAACAAATTGATGGATAATATGGGCTAAACTGTTAATTAAATCACTGGTAATCTGTTCAGTATTGGTTTTATGATAAATCCCATTGCCCTGGTGAATGGCAATTTTTAAATTCATAATTTCATCCAGGTTCAGCTTTTCAATACAGGTCAGAAAAAAATTTTGATAAAAAGAAATTCCAGATAATACAGAACAGTTAATAAAATCTCCAAAATGAAAAACCAAAACTCCAAAATTATTTTGCCAAAACCAGAGACGGCCGCCAAATTTTCGAGCCTCCAAATCGGCTTCCATTTTAATACGGTCATATATTTGAAACTGCGATTTATCAGAATATCTTCCTACTGCTCCTTTTGTGGTGAGTACATTTATCATAATCAGTGCTAAATCATAATGGCAATCATTCGCTAGTTTATCCCAATTCACACTGGTTGGTACCAGGATCCTCTCTTTGGAAAAATCATCAGTTATCATTTCTTTTTGATCACTATACCGCCTTCCATAAATATAATCTGAAGCTCCTCTTAAGGAATTTGCAAGAATTTTAGCTGAAATTTCTCCCATCCAGAGATAATCGGCTGCCCCATTTCTCATCCACCGAACCACATTAAATATCTCTTTATTATTACTTAATATGATAATAATCGGCTGTCCATCATAAGCATTTCTTACCCGATCATACTCCTGTATACACGAAAGAAAAGAGTCGTTTTCTTCAAAAAATATTATCTCATTTTTCTTTTTTGGGGCTTTTAACTTTTCCCCCATTGGAATATAGTTAACTTTCATCTCAGAAGATTCTGTGTCAATATCTTTGATTTTTTCTAAAAT
This sequence comes from Spirochaetota bacterium, assembly GCA_022361115.1. GTDB lineage: Bacteria > Spirochaetota > GWE2-31-10 > GWE2-31-10 > GWE2-31-10 > JAKSBL01. The sequence continues at coordinate 6,899 of JAKSBL010000471.1, forward strand.
GGGAGAATCTTTTAAATGATAGAAATCTATATAATACACAATCTTTATCTCCTGATAGGTAATTGAAGTTGATAAATTGTTTCACCATTAATAACCTGACTGTTGAAATATTTTCTGAGAATAGCATTAACATGAACAAAAGTATGTTGAGAAATGGATATGGTCATGGGCAGAGTATGTTTCTTTTCTATTTCCCGAACCCGGTCAATTGCATCAGAAGAAATAGTTGAAGTAATGCTCTTATACCTGGCACTTCCGCTATTGATACCAATCCTGATGCAAAGATTTTCGTTTAAGTAATTCATAGTTGCATTAAAAACTGTCATAGAGGAAATGATCTCATAAGCTGCTAATACAGCATCATTGACAGTATCTTTAATATGAAAAGAGATTAAGCCGCCATCCCCTTCCCAGCTCCAGATCCTGCCATTTCTTTTTTCAACTGCAGTGATTACCAGATTTTTATAATTTAAATAGGTTCGACGAATCAATTCATGATCATAATTACGAACTAATCGGGAATTTCCGCAAATATCAACTGAAGCAAAACAAAAGTTATAAATTTTTTCAGTTTCTAAAAAGCCCCAATCATTTCTGAGTGTATCTTTTTCAACTTTTACTACTTTTTTCAAATCATTCCTGTAATAATAACCACTATTACTCATTTCTTTAATAACTTTTTTAATGTTATTTAAAGCAACGATCTCTCCTTTAAAACCAGTTTGGGCAAGGTGAATGTACAGATTTAAAAACTGGGTAAATTTATCTATTTTATAAAAATATTCCACAACTTGGGAAGCTGCTTCACGACTAGGAATAATACTGTTAGAAGGATAGCCAGTGAGGTCATAAAGATTCAGTTCTGGTTTTATCATAACTACAACTTTTTGTAAGTCACGTGTAGTAAATGCACGAGTAAAATCATCAATTAAATATCTTTTTAATCTGGCTAATCCGATAAATTTCTCCTGTTATAAGAAATGATTTTTGAAACATGATAAATTTAGGTTTGATTAATAGTTTAACCTATTTTTTCAAAAAAGCAAATTTGTTCCCAAATCAGTTCTTCCGTAAAGTTATTTACTGAAACTTCTCTGCTATTTTTTCTGCTTGTACTAAGTCTTCTCTAAAAGTTATTTTAAACAACTCCTGATCTCCTGAAATAATTTTGACATGATGACCAGCAAAAGTAAAAAGTTCAGTGTCATCTGTGAAGTTTTTTAATTCTTGTTTATTTTGAACAAAGGCAGAATAAAGGGGATGAAATTTGAATACCTGAGGTGTTTGAATTGCAATTAACTGATTTCTGATTAAGTGTTCCTTAATTAAATTATGAGAATCAACAACTTTTATTGTATCAACCACTCTAATGCCTGGAGCTGCCCCTCCATACTTTTGAGCATTATCTAAAAGCTGTTTGATTAAAGAAATCTTCATAAAAGGACGGGCAGCATCATGGATAGCCACAATTTGAGGAGAGGACTTTGCATTAAGAAAGTGTAATCCATTGATGACTGAATGTTGCCGGGTTTCACCACCAGCTAAAATGGATAGTTGCTCATTATCCGGAAAATATTCTGCTACCATTTGTTCTGCATTGAAAATTTGTTCCTTTCCTACCACTACAACAATTTTTCCTATTGTTTTAACTTTTAAAAATTGCTGAATGGAATACCACAGTATTGGTTTATTAGCTATTTTGATAAAAGGTTTGGGTAAATCTAATCCCATTCTACTTGAAGAGCCAGCTGCTACGATAATGACATCTAGATTAGTTTTTGGCATTATTTTTCCTTCTATTCCATCTTTAATGGTTTTTTACATATGTAAAGCTAAAAAGCAATATACTAAACATCCTGATCGCATAACCGAGCAACACCGGCAGGTTGCGACCAGGCAAAGAGATTTTTTATTTACAGGGCTTCTGTCACAATAAATCTTTAAAAAACAATCAGCTGAGACAAATGATTGACAAACAGCCGATAAAGCATATAATATTTTTAGAAGCTTAACATCTAGGATTTTTGTTAAATAAACTCAATTGACTGGATCGTAAGCTTAATTTATTCTCGTATAAAAACAATAAAAAATAAAATTACTCGTGAAGGAGCTATTATGAAAAAAAAACTTTTTCTATTATTGATTATACTTATCCTCTTCTTAGCCGCATGTAAAACTACAGATAAGAAAGCAGAAACAAAAAAAGAAAAGCCCCAATACCCTGAATTAGTAGAGAAATTAATCCTTCCATCTGGTTTTGATAATACTTATGTCTTAAATCTCAAAGAAGGAATTCCTGTTGAGTTTGAAAAAACAGCCATTCGTGTTTTGGATTTTGAAAAATCACCTTCCTTTCTGAAAGCTATCAGAAACACAGACATTAATGTTGAAGAGAAAATCAAAAGTAAAATAGCCAATACTGGCCGTTTTAACCTGCTTGGTACTGAAGAAGATTTACAAGCTGTTATTAAAGAACAGATGAGAATCGGTGATGATTCTTTTGATAGTTCTGATGCACCAGAATTAGGTTATTTGAAAATTGCTGCGTATGTACTGGTGGGAAAAATCACTCACTCTATTCCTAAAGTAAAACAAATGGGTGGATATTTTTCATTAAAAGTTTCAGTAGGATTTTCCTTAACCATGACCAATGCAGAAACCGGCGAAGTTGTCTATACAAAAGAAATATCTGCTGAAAATGAAGATAAACTTTTTGTCAGTTCAGAAGGAATGATTATTAAAGGCCCTCGAAACTTAACAGATAAACCTCTTAATGCTATTGGTGCTACTGGATCTGATATTGATTTAGTTCCTCAATATTTAAAGGCCTTGGAATTAACGATTGCTGAGACCGTTTACTTTTTAGAAGAAAAACACCCTATTATGGGGGAAGTTGTCAATGTAAAAGATTCTGAAATCATAACTACTGCTAATCAAGCTGATGGTATCAAGCCTGGAGATTATATTTTTATTGTTCGTATTGGTGACCCCATGAAAGATTCATTAGGTAAACTTTTAGGATTTGATAAAGAAATGATTGGTGCTTACCAGATTTCTACTGTTGAATCAAACATGAGCCGGGCAGTTTTAGTAAAATTGAAAAATCCAGAAGCTAAGCCTCAGAAACAAGATATTGTAATCAGCTTACCAGCCAGTATAAATGATTAATGATTAAAGCAGCTTGACACAACCAGTTTTAAAGAGGAGACAATTATGAAAAAGTTAATCATTACACTTATTATTATCTTAATATTGGTGACTGCTTGTAAATCAACTAATAAGAAAAAAGAACGGCCCAAGAAAATACCTGGCTTAGAAACCATGAGACAATATGGAAAAAAAATGACTCCTGAATTGGTTGTTGAAGAATTAGGGAATATTGTCAGGGATTTTGCTTTTTATGGTGCATATCATAGAGTGATGTCAGCAGAAAACAATGAACCGGTTTATATCATTGAAAATATTGAATATGATGAACAAGGGTATGCCAGTATGATTGAAGGTCATGTGGAAGTGCCTGCAACTTATGGAGAGTTTATAGCAAAAGGCGGCTTAGGAGTTCCTGTTTATGAGGCTGGAGAACCTAATGAATTTGGTGTAATTTTTGGCCGACAAGCTTCTTTAGCTATTCGTGAAGGGGTGATTGTTCGTACAAATCCATTAAATGAAGCTGAAATTTATTTATTGAAAATGGGATCTGAAACATATGATAAAATTACTACAGCATCAGTACTCTATCAATCCTATGAGGTTTACCGAAAACCCTATTTAAAAAATATGCAAGTTGAACTAGAAGGGATGTTATTAAATTCTGCTTCAAAAGAGCAAATTCTTATAGATATCAAAAAATTTAAAGAGGAAAATCAAGATCAATTTAAAGATGATGCCGAGCTACTCATCCACTTCTTAGCCGCAAATCAATCCTATCTGGATGAATTGGAAAAATCCAGTTCACAAGCAAAAGCCCGGGTACAAACTAGCCGCGAATTTCTTGATTTGTTGAGTAAAGCCTGTACTTTACAAACTTTAGACATTGTAGAACTATTTGCTGAAATCGCCAAAGATATTGCAGCTATCAGTATGGATGCTATCTCTCTAGATTTTGCTGCTATAGCTGCCAGAACAGCAGAATATGTGAGCCGCAATGTTCCAAAAAATAGTGATATTAAAATGGGTGATTTAAAAAAAATCAACGCTTATGGAAAGTATCAAACAAACGAATACAAGCGGAACAAAAAAGAAAACCAGGAATTAAATAAAACGACTAAAGAAGTCATAAGAAAAATCACTGGCTATCATTTTATTGAGACAGCAGATGAATTAGAAGAAACCAAAGAAGCGGATGAGACGAATACAACTAACGAGACTAATGAAAGTGAAGAATAAAATGTAGAATATTATTAGCGTTTATTCAAGAGAGGCTGGATCAAATACTTTTGAACCAGCCTCTTTTACTATTAGTGAATATACTTTTTTGATATAAATCTTTCCAATCTCAGTTAAAAAAGTTATAATGCTAAATCAGATGTTTGTTGTATTGAGTTTAAATTGATGAATCAAAAGATTAAAAATTTGCTCTGGCCGTTGTTACCTAAAAAAGTTTACGGATTAATCGGACCGCCAGGCACTGGTAAGAGTTTTCGAGCTTTTTTAATTGCAGAAAGATATAAAATTGATTTTATTCTTGATGATGGACTGTTAATTAAAGGCCAGGAAATTTTAGTCGGCCGTTCGGCAAAAAAAGAAGCTTATCATGTTGCAGCTGTAAAAAGAGCGATCTTTCATGAAACAAAACATGCCCGGGAAGTTAGAAAAAGACTTTATAAAGAAAAATTCACCAGTGTTTTAGTTTTAGCTACCAGTGAAAATATGCTCAACAAAATTATTACCCGTCTCCATTTGCCGAAACCGGGAAAGATAATCAAAATTGAAGAAATAGCCACAGAAGAAGAAATGAAGCGGGCACAAAACAGCCGGATAAATGATGGTAAGCATGTTATGCCGATCCCTTTGATTGAAGTGAAAAAAAAGTATCCTAACATCGTCTTACATGCTATACATATGTTTATTGATGAACCCAGAGGTTTTTTCTTCAGAAAAAAAAAGAAAAAACTCATAGAAAAAACCATTGTCCGGCCTAATTATGGCATTGATGGTAATATTTCCATATCTGAAGAAGCACTTTTAGAAATGGTTAACCATTGTATTGCTGAATATTCAAATAATATTAAATTAATCAGAGCAGAATTCACAGAAGAAAATGATGGCTATATTCTTAACCTTCATATTGCAGTTGATTATTCATTAAACAGACCTGATACCCTATTAAAACTGCAAAATATTATTAAAAGTAATATTGAAAAATTCACTGGTATGCCTATCATCAAAGTGAATATCAATATAAAAAAAACCTTTACTTCAGAAAATAAAACAAAACTTGAAGAACCAAAAAAATAAAAACCAAGGAGAATGACCAATGCTATCTCAATTAAATGAACAAGAAAAAATCGCATTAGTTGGCGTTTTAAAATGGATTGTTTCAGCTGATCCACAGGATTCTTTAGAAGGTATGACAGATTTTTTCCAGGACAATCATTTCGGAGATTTTAATACATATTACCAGGAAATGGACAATAAGTTTGAAGATGTTGAAGCACTTCAAAGTTTTTTAAAGACAATCGATGATTCCAATACTCATCAATTAATTATCAAAGTCGCTAAAGATATTGCTCTGAGCGATGTGATGATTACTCATCGGGAAAAAAAAGTTTTTAAGTTTCTTCAAGAAATCTGGGGAATTGATCCAGCTACAGTATAAAGACTTAAGTTAATGAAACTTGTCAAGAGTTATGCCAAAATTAATCTCTTTTTAGATGTTATTAGTATTTATAAAAATGGATTTCATGGCATAAAAAGTATATTTTCAGAAATTTCATTATTTGATCAAATTCAATATGAAAAAAATGATGGAAACAAAATTCATGTAATTGTCAGCCAGGATACCATTCCTGAAGATAACTTATTAACAAAAGCTGCAGATCATTTTTTTAAATTCACTGGTAAATCTAAAATCGGGTTTAATTTTTATTTAGAAAAAAATATTCCTATTGGGGGGGGTTTAGGAGGAGGATCTTCTAATGCAGCTGCTGTAATTAAAATATTAAATAAAGAGTGTGATACGAACCTTAGGATAGATCAATTAAAAAGGATAGCTGGAAAAATCGGCTCTGACGTTCCTTTCTTTATCCAAGGCGGAATTCAGCAAGTTAAGGGAACAGGAAATCGTTTAACTCCCTTATCACAAACAAATTTTGGCCTTAATTTTATGTTAATTATTCCAAATGCCAGAGTTTCAACTCCCTTGGCCTATTCTTATATTGATCAAATGGGATTGGCCAAAAAAACGGTAAAAAACCAAAAGGCATATAAACAAATGACTGAAGCTATTCAGAACAATGATACAGACCTTTTTATAGCAAATATTTATAATAAATTTGAAATACCGATTTTTTCACACTATCCAGAACTGGCCAATATAAAAAAAGAGCTATTTGCTAATGATGCAGACCAGGCTTTTATGTCCGGCTCAGGATCTACCATGATTGGAATCTATAAAAATGAAAAAAAAATGCATAAATCTATTGCCAATTTTTCTAAAATAGGTTATAAAGCGTTTACAGTAAACATCAGATGATTTTACTTATTTAGGTAGTTCTCTACCAATGAATTGGGTCGTCGGCAAGCGGTAAGCCACCGGTTTTTGGTATCGGCATTCGCAGGTTCGAATCCTGCCGACCCAGTTTTTTTTAATAATCCAATCAGAATTGAATATCCTATACAACAGTAGATGATCCTTAAAGGGAGGTTATTTTATGAAAATGAAAGTCTTAGAAGCACAGCTACGAACAGAAACAAGAAAAGGGCCAAGTAGAAGATATAGAAGAGCAGGTTTAATCCCTTCTATCATTTACGGACAAGGTAAAAATACCAATATTTTAATTGACGCAAAAGAATTCGGTCATATGTATCCTCAATTAACACATGCAACTGTGATTAATCTTAAAGTAGAGAATAAAAATGTTGAAGTATTAATCAAAGAATGTGATCATGACCAATTGAACGATCAAATTCTTCATATTGATTTTTATGAATTGAAAAAAGGAAAAGCTTTACATACCAGTATTCCTGTACATTTTGTTGGAAATGCAATTGGTATTAGAGAAGGTGGCAGCTTAGAGAAACACTTTGACTATGTTGAAATTGAGTGTCTACCTAAGGACATTGTTGAGCATTTTGAGATTGATATTACAGATATGAAAATCAATGATACAAAACACGTAAGTGATTTAGACATTGATACTTCAAAATATAAAGTCTTAACTGATGGACATGAAGTTTTAGTTAAAATCGCTGGTAAATCTGCTGCTATTGAAGAAGAAGAATTAGCAGAAGGTGAAGAAGGCGAAGAAATTGCAGAAGAAGCAGCTGCTGAAAACACAGAAGAATAAAATACTATATAAATTTGTTAAGCTGTCTGATCATGATCAGACAGCTTTTTTTATTTCAATTCTTGATAAATTCTTTCAACTTGTAAACAGAATGTTTCAATTCTTGCTTCTACAATAGGAGGAAAGGGATTTCCGTCAGATTCGATAGATAAAAAAGGCAATTTTTGGAATGGATAATCTGGAATTCTATTTTTTTCTAATTTCTTTTTCTTATCCAAAGTAGATTCTTTATTCAGTATTGCTTCTGCTACTTTGATAGGCATACAGGCAAAAGGTCCTAAAGAGATAATCCCATGAGTGGATTTTAAAATGTCTTTAAAAAAGTTACCAACAATTAACACTTGTTCTCCGGTATATTTTTTACTGAAAAAATTCATACCATAATTCATTACCTTTTGAATATTGATCAGTTCATATTCATATAAACCTGACTTAGCCATGATCTTTTTTATTTTTTTCTCATAACTACGCTGCAAAAGCTGTTTTACCATAAACTCAATTTTTTCTTTTATAGAAAAATTTGATTCTAATATTTTATGATTGATAAGAAAATCAACATAATTAAAAAAACCTGATACATGCTCTCTTTTCACTACGATATTTTTATTACTTAACTTAGCTATCAAATCCTGACAACTAAAATCATCTCTTCTGGCAAAAAAATCACCTAATAATGAAATCTTTTTAGCTTTTTTTAAAGTCACTTTTAATTCAATCTGGCTGAGGATATCAGATACTTCATTTAATACTTGATATAACCCTTTTGCCCCTCTTGTTCTCATGACTTTACGAATTTTTTGCCACTGTTGATCCAGTATCTGCATAGCAGAGGATTGATCAACAGCTAATACTTGTAAGGCATTTTTTACATCTTCCATAACATCAGATAGAATCACACCTTTTAAAAAACTCAGCATCCCATCTAAAGGGATTCCTCCATAACTATTTTCCGGGCTTAAACTTAAGAGGGCGACATTAGATATCTGCTTTTTGCTTAATAACTGATTGATAAATACACTATACTGAGCAAAACGGCAATTACCAGGATTTGAGGGCATGAAATAGGCATATTGTTTTCCTGGCTGATTATTCTTTTTAAGAAACTTTAACAATCCCCCAATAACTAATAACATTGGCATACATTCTTTTCCAACAGTATTTTCTCTACCAATCATCAAATCTTCACTAGTATAGGGTGGTAAAGCTCGGGCATCTACCCCAACACTCATAAAACAATCAGCAATGATTTCAGATGCATACTCCCCCATAGAAGGGATCAATAAAGGAACTTCTTGGTTCAACAAGTTTAATTTTGTTCGATCGGTTGTGATAAAATAAGGAATTGTGTTTTCAATAGATATTACAGATCTTTTGAAAGAATTACTATTCATCTGTTTTTCAATTTCATAGTTATTAAGTATATCCAAAAAAGCTTCAATTCTGGTGTTAACACCTGTATCAGCTGTATGGCTATCTAATTCTAAAGTTAAATTAGGCTTCTTTTGCATAATATCCCGAAAATAACCAAGAATAAAAGAATCGGGACCACAACTAAAATTGGAAATATATACTCCAAATAGTTGGGCATGTTTTTTTACATAAGCTGCACATTTTAATATCTCCTGACCCATAGCCCAAGTCATATTGGCATCACAATATTCCTCTTCATAGGGTAAAATATCCCAGGGTATAACCCGATACCCTCGAGAACAAAATTTTTTAGGAATTCCCATATTGATATCATCACTTAAAGCATTATACGGCCGGCCAAATAATACAACCGCTTTTTCCCCACTCTTTTCCACTTCCTGCAATACCTGAGAACCTAAATCCTTTTTTTGCTGATAATGTTCCTCCCATTTTTTTAAGGCATACTGATATGCAACTGTGATTTGTTCTTTATTACACTCAAGAGAATCAGCTAATCCAATCATTTCAGAAAGTACGTTAGCAAAACCTTTTGAGAAATTTAATTCAGGAGATAAAATAGCCTTATCACTTTTATTAATTTCATTTTCAAAGGCACTCTGCAAAATATAGGCCTCACCCTGAAGAATTAAACAGGTACACTGGTGTTCCTGTAAATAGGAAACACTATTTCTTACATACAGTTCAGGAATTCGAGGCAAGAATATAAAGCTGCCTTCTTCTTTTAAAGCTTGAGCAAAAAAAGCATGCGCTGTTTCTAATGGATAACAAAAAGAAGCCTGCATTTTAAGTAATCCAGAATGATCTTTTTGGTGTGGTAATTTTACTTCATACCCTAATTGATTAAAAAAGTGATAAAAAAGCGGAAAAAGCTGATGAATTAAAAATGATCGATTAAATATTACAGTCTTTTTATGCTGATCATTATTTATTTGATCCTCAGCGAATTGATAAAGGAGTTGCTGTCGCTGATAAATATGATCCAGCTGTAGTTGATCAAGACTAAGATGATGTACCTGGTTATAATATTTATTACATGCACCTCCAAAGGGATACTTCTTTCCATCAATTTCCAGGATATTAATCTGACACTTTCTATCACAATCTTTCTCTCCAGGACAAATGAAAGGTTGCTTGTATTTCATTTCTTTATTGGCTAGTTGAGATAATGTATAATCGGCTTTTGGTAATACTCCCTGGCTAATTCTTTCTGCAATAACCAAGGCTACACCAAAGGCACCTAGTAAACCAGGATCTGGTGGAACAATAATTTCTTTGTTCAATATGCTGGCCATATAGACAGGTACAGAGGGGTTATAGGTTACCCCTCCCTGCATAAATATTTTCTTGCCGATTTTTCTTTGTGATTTTACTTTATTTAGATAATTTAAACAAATGGAATGAACCAAGCCACCAATGATGTCTGGTTGAGAAATATTTTCCTGAATCGCTGTTTTAATATCAGAATGGATAAATGCAGCACACTGGTCATTGAAACAAACTGGTTGTTTAGCTTTTAATGCATAATCAGCAATTTCCGTATAATTTATCTGAAAATTATTGAGTAATGCCTCTTCTAAAAAACTTCCTGTTCCTGCAGAACAAGCTTCATTCATAGCATAATCTATTGGAACTCCATTTTCCAAATAAATATACTTAGCATCCTGTCCACCAATCTCAAAAATAGTATCTACATCAGGATCAAAATAAACAGCTCCTTTTGCATGAGCAATAATTTCATTGATAATTCCATCTGTCTGCGCATGTAAGCCAGCTATCATGCGCCCTGAACCAGTTGTACCTAAACCAATAATTTTATAATTCACATCTGGTAGTTGATCCATTAGAGTTTTATAACACTGACCAGCAGCCTGAATCGGATCTCCCTCTGTTCGTATGTAAACAGAAGAGATGATTGCCTGATCACTTATTCGCATTAAAACAGCTTTTGTGGTTGTCGATCCTACATCCAAACCTAAAACACATTGATCACCTTCTTGTAATTTTGCTTGTTTTTTTTCTTTAAAAGTGACCTTTGATAAATACGGATTCACATCCGGGAGCTTGGGAAAAGAGTGGAAATGATCCATTTGTTGAAATAAATTGTAATGAAAACTCTCCGGATTTAAATAAGCATAATAAGCTGCTCCGAGAGCCTCAAAACATTCGGCATGATCAGGAATCAAAATATGTTGAATTTGCTTAGCCAGAAAATTTATCACAGGTTGGTTTAGAGTTAAACCACCAGTTACAATAATTTGTTCTTTGCCGATTTTTTCCAACAAAAATAGAATTTTATCAGCAATCATTTTACTTAATCCTGCAACCACTTCAGAGCGTGGAACACCTTCATTTAAAGCATGTGTACAATCACTCTTACAGTAAACAGAACAACGTCCACTAATGGGAAAAGGGTTCGCTTCTTTAGCCATTTCAATAGCTTCTTCCAGAGTTAATCCAATACGTTGTATTTGTTGCAAAAAAAACTCACCTGTCCCTGAAGCACATTTACTTTCTGTGCTTACATCTTCAATTAGCATGTTTGAATTTAATTGATAAGCTAAAAGATTTTCTCCTCCTAAACTGACTAATGCTTGGTAGGGCTCTTTTAGATCTTTTTGATCTTTTAAATATTTTATACCAAATTCAATTGCCTGCGGTTCTGAAAGGGTATTGTGATGGAAAAATGAGGTAATTTTACGGCCAGTTAAATAGATGGGAGTAAAATTGTGATCAATTTTTTTTTGTTGCAAATACTCAGAAAGGGTGGTTAATGGATTGTCCTGATACCTTTTTAGAGTTTTATCTAATACATAAAGTTGATTATTTTCTCTTCCTAGTTCAACAACTTTAAATGTGGTTGAACCACAACAAATACCTATAGCTTCCATTTTTTTCATGTTTACTACACTATCATATTCTTAATTGAAAAGAAAATACTTTTGTAAAAAAAGTTACAGTTTTATCTTATTCTACCCTTTTAAGTGCAGTATATAATTATCATTTTTAAAATAGGTTGAGTTCCTCCATTTCATAATATATTTGTCAATCATAATCAAATTACAGTTATTTCAGATGTTCTAAAGAGCAAGTACTTGGAAAATTCTTGTTTTTTTTTCATTTTTTTAAGTTTTTCTTTTCATAATATAAAAAAAAAAATATAATGGACTATTATATATGTTAAGAGGGTGGTTATGCAATTAAAATTCGATAAGATTTTCTATGATTGTAATAATGAAATACCAATAGCTGTCTGTATTGATTCTTATAGTCGACCTTTTTTCTTTCAACTTTCAGATAAAACCGCAGAAAATATTCTCGTCTATCAAAAAAATAAAAATATGAATATGGTTCATGATTTCTTTGTTGATTTGTATCGATATAGTAATGCCCGTATTCTCAAAATATCCATTTTAAAAAGCAGTTATGATGGATTGGAGGGAGTATTAAAGATTAATATTAAGCACAAAGTAAAACAGTATCAATTAAAAGCAGATGAATTGATTTTACTGGCTGTTTTATTTAATCGCCCTCTATATGTAAACCCCAATGTCTTTTTTTCCTCTTTAGAAAAAATAAACAAAAAACCTGAAGTTTCTGATTACTACTACTTAAGCCAAGATATGTATAATCAAAAATATAATTAATTCAGACTATTGACTTTTCAACCCATGAGATTATAATTAAATTAATTAGGATTTATCAATTTTAGGAATAGGAAATCTCATGGCAACCTATATACTTAACAAATATCAAGCTCCAAAGTTCAAATTAAATCCCAGCCAATATAATATCTTGATTCGAGTTACCAATCCTCAGGAAGAATTTAAAGCTTTAGAAAATGAAAGTATTTATCGGGATGTCCTAGAGTTAAAATTCTATGACTTTGTTGAAGAGCAAGGTGGTTTGATCATTTTTAATGAATCCCATTTAAGCAGCCTTTTAAATTTTTTTAAAAAGCACAAAAATTGTGAAAATTTTGTTGTTCATTGCGATCAGGGAATGAGCCGTTCAGCTGGTATTGCAGTAGGCTGGTTAGCTTATAACCAGGATCGCGCTAGCATTTATAAAATTTACCACAATCGTAAACATATTCCAAATCGATTAATAGTAGAACATTTTTATAAGAAACTTGGCTTAACCATGAAATATATAAATAAATGGGAAAGAGAAAAATTTGCAAATATTAAAGATGACTAATTCTCCCCTTCAAATTACATTAACAAATTAATAACAGATAATGACAATCGATTTTTCTGATAGTCCAGGAAAATTGTATAATCAATGAGAATATTATTTTCATCAAAAGCCGTTATCTCAATCTCAGGAATAACTTCAAAAAACAGGACGTTTTCATTCCACTTTTTATTATCAAAACTCAAGGCAAAAAATTTTTTTCTTATATAAAAATAAATATCTGTTAATGACTGGATACTGATTTTTCCATTTCCTGTATTCCCTTTTAACATATTGCCCTGGATATTGAGTTTACCGGTCAAAGTAGTATCAGCAGGGATATACAAAATTTTTTTGTTTAAATCAGTAATTTTTGTTAATTTTACTTCACTAGTAAATGTCATTCCTTTTTTCAAATGTATAACTTCTCTATTCCCTTTGATTTTTTTTATGACAGGTGAATGACCCTGTTTCAAAGTGTACTCGACAAAAATCTCAAAATGATTTTTTTCAAAATTGGTATGAAATTCAAAAAAATTATCAATTCCTCGAATTCCTTGTTCTTTATCATTTTTTGTGGATATCCAGGTTTCATTATCAAAGGAATAACAAAACCAATTATCAATATAAGTAACATAGACAGGTCTCACTACTTTGAGTTGATTCTTCCCGACTGAGTATAATAAAACCTCATCATCCATCTGAGCCGGTACTGTAGTTACTGTAATGCGTGTATCCTTATTAAAACTATAGACAATATTATTTTCTCTCTTTAAGTAAGCCCAGAGGCTAAATTTCTCCTGTTCATTCTTACTATCTTCACTAAAACGTTCCAGCAATTCTCTTAAAAGATCAACAACTGTTTCTTTTTTGCTGTTTTCATCAGGTCGAATGCAGGATGTTAAAATAAAAAATATTAAAAAAACTAAAAGTGATATCTTGAGTACATTTTTCATTTTATTATATTCACCTCAACTTAAAATTGTAAATAAATAATATATCATCAACTTCAAATGATTTTCTTATATTTTACAAATAACTTGCAGAAATAAGTTTAGAAAATAAAGCAATTAATATAAGTCTAGCGAGCAAAAAAGGAAAATGCAATCTCCTCAACTCATTAATCAAATAATTGTTAAGTGATTGAGTTTTTGTAAACCTAAATCATTCAGCTTTTTTCTCTGAATAGGGCATCCAGTGATCAAAATTGTCCTGTAGCTCTAATATATGGATAAAACCACGAATCATTTCTGAATAGGAATTGGAACGGATTTCAATCAACTTAGTTTTGGCATCAGTTATGGAAAGTTGTTTTTTCTGGGCTTTTTCAATGATTTTTCTAATCTCTATTTCATGTTGATTAATTTGGGTAATTAAAAAGTTTTCACTAAGATCCCACATAGTATCCCCCTGTTTAACAATCACCCGATGATTATCTGGCATCACTAAAACATTCCCCGGATAAATCCAGTCAGGATCTTTTCCTTTAACATATTTTTTTTCAAATAAATAGAGCATTCTATGATAACGATTACGGACAGCAACTGCATTGGTAATATCAATAACATCCTTGATCGTCATATAAAATTGATAATACTGACTTCTTTGAACATTTTTTATTGTTTGATTAGCAAATTGATCAGTAATCTTTTTTACAGCAGCTTTTTCTGTTGTTTGTTTTTTATTGTTAACTTTACTATCCTTAGCAGGTAGTATTCTATTAATAAAACCTGCTATCTGGGGATAATATTTTTTTACACCAAAATAAGTTAAACCTGACACGCCTGCCAGTAACAATAATATTAAGAGGATATAAATCAGTTTTTTTAACCAATTTAAAGGTTGCTTTTCCTGATAATGGGTAAGAATTTCAGAAGCACTATATACATCAGCTGAATTTTCTAAACTTTCAGCCTTAACTTCCTGCTGGTCAGGGTGATCGGACTGATCCTTTTTCTGAATAACAGCTTGGTTTTCATGATCAGCTACAATTTCTGCTAAATCAATTTTATCTTTCAGATTATTGCCTGCTTCTTCCAGGGTATCCATTTTCTCCATTAATTGATGCAGTGAAATTTGTTTACTTTCAGCTGTTTCTATAATATCTAAAAACTCTCTTAACCGTCGTCTTTCATCTTCATAGAACTCTTTTGCCTTGATCATAGACTGAAAGCGGCTTTCAAATATATCCTCTTCTTCCTCCCCCAAGTGGGAGTGATCAAGGTTTCTATAGGATTGGTACCTCTCTTTTAACATTTGCTCATCAATGTCAGTTAAAAAAAAGCCAAAAGGATCGGCATAGTCTTCAAGAATAAATGGTTGAACAACTTGCTTTTGATTAATGACTGCAGGATGGCCATGGGAATAACTTAAACATTGATTCATTATTAAATGATTCCGGATATACTTCCCATTAACTGTTAATAATTTTTGCTGCAATGTGTTAAATTCTCCAGAATGGTCAGGATTTTTAACCAGTTCATATTTTCGATAGATATTTGCATAAAACATGGTAGAAGCAGGTGAAGGTTTGAATTCAGGCAGTTGTTTAATATTATCATAATCTTGATGGTTGCTGATGTAGTCCTTGATCATTGATTGATCAGTACCCGTCCAATCCGTAAAAAAATGTTCTACTTCATGAGAAAAATTAACCAATTCATCCATAATAAAGGGATGGTAACGGTAGAGTGTCATGCTTCCGTATTGATGATTATCAATAATGAACTGGTAATGATCTGCCTGACCTTTTTTTAAAAAGGTTAAACTCAGTGATTTATTTTCATCCAAAAAAAACGGAAGCCCACTAAATTGAAGTTTTAAATGGTCGTGTATTAAACTCACCCTTTTGTTTTGCATAAATATCCGAATTGAACCCATTTTACAATCCAGGCTGTTTTTATGAGGGTTGGAATGAATATAATATTGCTCAGGAATCAATTTTAACCAGGCAGGATCATTATAGGGAGTCACTATTCTCAACACTCTTTGTTTTTCCTGCAGCATTCCCATTACTTTCATCCATTTTGAATCCGGGTACACTCTTTCTGTCAAATATAGCAATTCAATCTTTTCCGGATTTATACCAACTGAAAGAGCTTCAAAAACCCAATTTGCAGTATCTGTAAAACAACAAAAGCGATTATCTGAAAAAATAAAAAGTGATTGTTCAGTAATGATTAAACCAGTTTTATTTGAATAAGAATCTTGAT
Organism: Spirochaetota bacterium; assembly: GCA_022361115.1. Classification (GTDB taxonomy): domain Bacteria; phylum Spirochaetota; class GWE2-31-10; order GWE2-31-10; family GWE2-31-10; genus JAKSBL01. Next base: position 23,223 of record JAKSBL010000471.1, read on the forward strand.
AAAATCGATGATAATAATTTGATAGATAGAGAATTTCTTTTTTCTCATCCAAGCTATAATTGAGATTCTTATATAAATCAAAAATTTCACCTTTACGGTTAAATATTCTGATATTGCCATCTTTATAAAAAGCAGCAAAAGAATGCTTTCGACGATCAGCATCATTTTTAATTTCAGATAAAAACTGTTCTTCAGATATTTTTCTTTTACCAGCTATTCCCTGGGTCTCAGCAAAAATAATTTTTATTTTATCCAAATCGATATTTTGAGCCTGCAGGAATGTAATAAATGGGGTAATATTTTCTTTTAAACCAATTAATTTGCGATCTTTTTCTTGCTGAAACAATTCAAGTTCTGAAAATAAATTCCCAGGATACCAGGAGGTAATTAAAGTAGAGAATGTGAGGTTTTCCCCAAATTCCTTTAAAAAAGGAGAATTGCCTATTCTTAAAAATCGTTCTTTCTTACTAGTAAAATCTTCTGTGAAAATGAGATAACATTCTTGATCAATCTGAAATACTCTTGGATTCAAACCTTATTATCCTGATTTTGGATAGATTTTTTTAAATTATCGTCTACCCTGGATGATAACATAAACAATTAAAATATTCAGTAAAATGATTTGCCAATCAACTAATATTATATTAAATTAAATTACTTATGAAAAAATACTTCATTTTAATACTTTTTTGTCTTTATTTTAGTTTATTTACTCAAAAAATCCCTTTCAAATTAAATAACCCGGAGGATTTATTTTTTTCCATTTCAGATACTCTTGATAAAAATCTCCCAAAAAACATAGAAATTTTGGTTTATGATCCCTATTTATTAAATGATAAATCCCAACAATTTAATCAATTAATAGAAAACTTTAAATTAATCTTATCTAGTCAATCAATGATCAGCAATTTTACCATTTATTTTATAGAAGATGTTTTAGAAAAAGATGATCGATTTACAAAAGAAATGATTGCTAATGCTAATGAACCAGATTTAATAGGAATCGCACAAATATTGAATATTGATGCAATCTTTTTATCCAACATCACCATATTGCCAGATAAATCTAAAAATATTTGGAGTAAAGAGTTAAAAAAAAGAAAAGCTCATCCTATTGCCTTATTCCAAGGCAATATTATATCACAAGATAATAAATTATTAATACGATTTGCTGATTATTTTTATATTAATTAATTCACTTCAGTTTACTAAATGATTGAGGAATTCCCAATTCATTTTCTACTTTCTGCAACAAAGAGTGAAATTCACTTTCCTTATTCTTACTTAATAAAGTTGTTTGAATTTCATTGACTAATTCATGCCGGAGTTTTCCATAATTTTTGTAATTAATTAAACGATTTTTGATAGTGTTGATATCCATTTTCCCTCCATTCCTCCCAGGGGTTAGGATATATTTTAAGCAGTGTTTATTTATTAAGTATAGAGCAAAACTTATTTTTTTACTAAAATATTTTTATATTTTTTTCTGTAGGCTGCTTATGTAAAACTCTGGTTTATTCTTTGTATAGATTCAGTTTTACCACTTGTTTCATCAATTTCTGCAATAATTCCCTGGAGAGTTATTTCTCCTTTTTCAATTTTTGAATAGGAAAATTGTCCAGTTCGAATTTTTTTGATTTCTATTTCTGGTGATAAACCATAAATACTATTAGCGGCTCCACAAAATCCTGCTCCAGTAATAATACCTGTATAATCGTTAAGAATTCTCTCATCAGCTGTTAATACTCTTAAATGTGTACCAATAACCAATGAAACTTTTCCTGCTAAGTGCCAATGCATAGCTTGTATTTCACTGGTTGTTCCTCCATGAAAATCCACAATAATAGTAGATACTGTTTCTTTAAGCTTTTCAACAACAGTTAAAGCAGAATAAAAAGGATCATGAGCAAAGATCTTATTAAAATTGGTTCGTCCTAATAAATTAAGGATACCCACCCGTTGATCATTTTTCACGGGTACATAAAGATACCCTCTCCCATAGGCTGTGGGAGGAAGATTATATGGACGAAGAACAAAATTTTTGTGGTCCAGTAAATCTCCGGCATCTTTTTTATTAAATATAAAATCCCCTCCGGTGATAATATTTACACCAGCATATCTGATTTGCTTAGCTGTATCACTTAATAAACCATAACCATCTGACGCTCCATCAGCATTGGCAATGATTAAATCAAATTGGTGCTGTTCATTAATTTGACTAATACATTTTTTTAATTTTCGAACGGTTGGGATGCCAATTATTTCTCCCAAAAATAATACTTTTAACATGGAGTACCTTTAAAGATTTTATTAATAGTTGAATACGGATAAGTTTCTCTGTGTTTGTTAAAAAACTGTGTGCTATGGTAAACTATTTTTATAAAAATATCCAGTATTTTTTCCTCATTACAGAATAATAGTTGTAATATAAATTAAATATTATATAATGAGGAATAAAAAATTGGTTATGAAACATGTAAATAGTATGTATTTTATTTTTTCAATCTGGAATGAATAGTTAAACATCTTTTTTAGTGGCAGGTTATAAAATGACACATTCTATCATCAACAATAAATGCGAAATAATGGAAAAAGAACTGACTGTTCTGGATATTGTTGTTACACATCTGCGGAAAGCACTAAAAGAGCAAAAAGAAATCAGTTGTTTTATTACCACTAATCTCTTTTTTTTTGACAGTTTTAAAATTATCCTACCTTACTTAAAAGAATTAAATGACAAGAAGTTACTCAAAAAAATTAAAATCATTTTAGGACAAGATACATTAAAAAATGCAAAAGATTTTTTACTTGTACTAAAAAATGATTCCATATCTTTGACGGTTGATGATTTTCAAATTATGTCTGAACTAATGGAAAATGATTTACTGGAAATCAAACTCTTGTATGATAAACGAATCAATCTTAAATTGTATATTTTTAATATTGAAAATACTCTTACTGTCTGGAGCGGAACAGCAAATTTTAGTCAGGAAAACACTGATCAAATTATCGAACTCTTAGTACCAGTTAATCCAATTTTTCAACAAGAAAAAAAAGTTTACCTGGATTTTTTTGAAAAAATTTGGGCTTTATCAACAACAGAAATTTCTAATTGTAGTATTAAGGATTTACTAAAAGAATCTGCAGAAGCAGAAATTGTTAAATTGAGTTTACGAAAATTTATTTCAACTCTATTACAATTACTGGATAAAGAATATTTAGTAAAAAATGTGAGCTCTGACCTTTCCAGCTTATCAGAAATACAGAATATGAGTTATTACCTTTGCCTGGAAAAAATGAAAAATTATGGGGGTGTTATATTTAATAACTCAATTGGATTGAGTAAACATTATATCAGCTGTTTAATCATTAAATTTTTTTTAGAAACAAATAAAAAGGTTCTTATTGTCTATCAAGAAGAAACAGAGCAAATATGGAAAAACAATTTTAAAAAACTCAGTATAAATACCAATTTGTTCACCCTCCTAGAGAGAAAAAAGCTGCAAGATAAATCCTTTGATATTTCAGAATATCATTCTTACTCACTGATTATTATAGACAGAGCTGAGTATTTTAGTATTACAAAAGACAGTAACAACCGTTTTATTAATCTAAAAAATCTAATTGATAATAATGAAGAAACCCAACTTTTATTTATTTCTGATGATATTGTGAATGATTCATTGCATGATTTAATTCATATTATTCGATTAATGATTAAGGGGAGTTTTGCAAAAGCCTTAAAGGAAAGCGGAGTTATTGATTTAACTGAAAAACTTGAAATCATGTTAATAAATGACTCAATTGATGGTGAAGTTCTCATTCTCTTACAAAATCTTTATAACCTTATATCAGTTAAGATTGATTGGTCAGTGATTCCCCGATTTTTATCAGCAGAAAATTATGAAATTCCTTTTGATAAAAAACCTCTGATCACAACAGTCAAATATGCATATGATCATGAAATTTATATAAAAATCTATGAAAAAATGATCCCAGCTATTGATAATCTTAACTTTGAATATACTAAACTTTGTTTTTCAGAATATTTGAGTGATAACAATTTAATCCTCTGGTTTAAATACAAACTTTATAGAAAGATCGAAAGCAGTATAAATGCTTATGTCAAAGCTCTCAATAATATACTGGAGAAAACCTATTTTGTAAAAAAATTCTTAACGGATATGAATTTTGATATCAATACAAATCTTTTTTCCTATCATCAACTCCTTAATATACAAAATTCTTTTAAAAATCTAAGTGACGAAAATAAAAATTCTGTTTCATTAGCTTTAGAAAGTGATATCCGAACTTTAGAGCAGCTATTAGATGTCATTAATAAAATAAGATATCTGGAAAACAGAGATGATAAAATAACCAATCTTTTAAAAATACTGAAATCAGAAAACAAACCAACTCTAATATTTACAGAGTGTATAGATACTCTTCAATACATTAAGAAACGATTAAACAGTTATGGTATTTTAAACGTAAAAACTGTTATAGGTGGAGAACCAACCTTAGAAGGCGAAGATCGTATTGAATTGAGTATTAATGATATTGAAAAAACCTGTCAGGAATTTGAAAACGGAGAATTTGATTTTCTCATTGCTAATGATGTCATTGATGAAGATATTACCTTATCTCGTGCAGAAATTATTATAAATTTTGATATACCTGTAAATACAGCAAAATTAAGCAAACGGGATCGGAATGTTTTTTTTAACAATTCTAATAAAAAAACTAAAATTTATAATTTTCAGGCAGATAAAAGAATAGACAAAGAGATTAATCTTTATGAAGAACTGAAAATGTCTATCAAAAACTTATTATCCTTTTTAGGGTTAGATTTTTTTATCTGGTGTAAAGAAGACAGAAAAGTTGTAGATTTTTCTGATAATAATATCAATGAAATCATCTATTTAACGAAAGATTATAAGGATTATTTAGCAAAAAAAAATCCGGATGAAATTGAAAATAAATTTATTCCATCCTTATCTCATCAGGATATAACGATCAGAGAATTTATTAAATATCTTAATATCTCTGAAGAAACTTTGAAATTATCCCGTTATAATTATAAAAAACCGATATTTACTCACTTAATCGGAGAAAAGGAATACTATTATCTAATATATTCATATATGGACAATATTTACTCAATTTCTGATTTACATTTCAGTGACACCAAAACGCATTTTCACTTTAAAAATGAAGAATTAATTGAAATAAAAAAAATAATTCTCGAAGATTTAGCAGAAAAAAAACTCCAGCTCAATGAAATCGACTATTCTAACCATGTCAAACTATTAGGAATCATGAAATATAGTAAGGAAAGTGAATAAAAAAATCAGGGATCAACAATGATCACTACTCTGCCTTGCTGGATTGCTTCACGAATAGATGGAGAGGAGAGCATCCGCTTTGCATTTAATTGTGAAACCACAATTATCGAACCTCTTCGATCTCCTACACCATAAGCAACAACTGTTAATGGATTACTACCAATTCTATCAACTACATTTTCATTAATATCATATGAATACCGAACCATTCCCTGTTCAACTATCACATCAGGATAAATATTATTTTTATCAAAAATTAATCTCCCTTCATTGTCTTTGATAGAAACAAAAATAGCAGGTTTAACCTTTACTGAATGTCCCTCAAAAGATGTTAGTTGACCTCTGGCATCAATAATCACACCAGTATAATCATTTGAATAATTATAGCCCATATAATTGGTTAATTTTTCAGTATATAATTGCACATCCCCCATTACAATATTCATTAAAGAATTTTCTTGCCCATATAAATTGATATAATACGTTAATTTTATTGTGCTTAAATCAGGGAATTCAATATTATCCAGATGTGCTTGGTCTATAAGCGAAAAGAGTTCACGATTTTTATCTCCTGCATTTTGTATATAATCTAACAAAGATGATGATTGCGAGAGGGTTATTTTTTTTAAAATACGGTAGTAGTTAATTTTAGCTTTTTCTTTAGCATTTTCCATTTCAGTATATCGATTATGGGCGAAATGGACGTCATTTTTTACCTTGATGGTTACAGACGAATAAATTTTACCACTAATCCAATCAATTTTTGAATCTTCAAGTGGATATAAACCAATAATACTAAAACAGAA
>JAKSBL010000038.1 GCA_022361115.1 Spirochaetota bacterium
ACATTACCATTATTTTATTGAGGAGAATATATGACGATTAATGATTATACTTATGTTATGAATATTTTAAAAGAGGCTTATTATGCTAATCCAGCTCCGTCAGTTACTTTAATATCTCAAACAGAAAAAACCCCATACCACATATTGATTTCTACTCTAATTAGCCTCCGTACCAAGGATGAGGTGACTTTAAAAGCTTCCCGAAAATTATTTGAGCAAGCACCGGATCTAAAATCCTTAGCTGCCATGGAAGAAAAGGAAATTGCCCAGCTAATCTATCCAGCTGGTTTTTATAAAGTAAAAGCGGGCCGCTTAAAAGAAATAGCAAATATTATTATCCATCAATATGAGCAAAACATTCCTGATAATATGGAAGATCTTTTAAAACTTCCTGGAGTGGGAAGAAAAACCGCAAATCTTGTATTGATATTGGGTTATGGCCAAGATAGTATTTGTGTGGATACACATGTTCATCGTGTGTCCAATCGAATGGGTTGGGTAAAAACAAAATCACCTGAAGAAACTGAATTTGCATTGAAAGAAATTATTCCACAACAATATTGGAAATCATTGAATGACTATCTGGTAAGCTATGGCCAAATGGTTTGTAAACCCTTATCTCCATTTTGTTCACAATGTAAATTAGAATTATTCTGTCCGAAAATTGGAGTCACTAAAAAACGATAATTGCTTATGAGAGGCCCTTGCAGAAATAAAAACTCTCTTTGGTGTTTGCATACGTAAAAACTGCTTTGAACAATCTTTACGCATGCAAACACCTCATCAGTAAACCGTAAAATTTTTGACTTTAATTGCCTTTTTTGGAATTTTATGTTACATAATATCCGATAAAGATTGTAAGCCTTTTATTGAAATATTATCTTAAGTAACAGTAATCCACAGGATGATTATGAAAAAAAAATCACTACTATTATTACTATTTCTTCTCACAACCCTAAATACTCTTTATTCCATCAATTTTCCTTTTAAAGATAATACCACTGATTTCTATCATGAAGGAGATTTTGAGTGGCTAAAACAGTATGTTACTGTTGATCAATCTGATGATATTCATTTTAAAAAAAAATATGGCTTAAAAAATTATCGTGTTGAAGAGGATTATGTCAAATATCTAAAATGGCGGAATCAGATTTTGTTTTATCATGAAGATTATGATAAATATAATATTCGTCAAAATAGTAATAACATGCCTTTTTTTCCTCTGGTTATCATGCCTTTAGGCAATGTGTTTTTACAAACAGGAAAAGATTTTGGTTTAAAAGCCCAACTATTAGAGTTTGGGTTTTTATTCAGACATGACAATGTTAAAAACAGCCATTTTTCTGTAACTGGAGCTGTTAATTTAGCTCATAACAATGTGTTTTCCTTTATCGGACAAATGGAAACCCCCTTAGCTTTACAGGATCAGAGATTAAGGTTCTTTTCTAATTTTAATTTTTTTACCAGCTCTTTTCTCTATTCAGCGGAATATATGAAAAATAAAGATCTAATTTATGATGAATCTGATAAACCATCTGACTATCATGATAATGAAACAACAGGACAGAAAATCGGACGTACTTTACTCACATTATTTAACTCTGTTTTCCGCATTTTGGATATGGAATATAATGATATCAATCGTACTGGATTTTCAACTATAAATGGAATAAATTTACGTGTTCCTGTTCTGGAAATGAACTCTGTATCTGCTATAGAATTAGAATATCAGTATTTTTACCGACAAATTACTGATAATTCTGTTAATAGTTTTTATGATTATCCTCCTCAAACAGCAAATATTCAAGATCATGCCTTTAATATTAATGTAATTCAGGAATTTACCTGGAATAAGCAAAAACAAACACCCACTCTTTTAGAAGGCAACTTACTTTCTTTAAAAACCAAAATGATTCTTCCTACTTATACCTGTGATATGAATACAAAATTTCGTTTTGAATCCACATTGGAAGAACGATTAACTTTAAAATTATTCCGAGAGTTTGCTGTAAAAGGGAGATTATTGGTTTCTGCAAATTACAATCGAATCAAAGATTTTTCTGGTGAACCCTATCTTCGTGCTCATTTAGAACAGGAAGTTATGGGTTTTTTTGGTTTATTTGCTAATATTGAACTATTGGCACCTTTAATGATGGTTAGAATCAATCGAGCTGTTGGAAAAGAATTACGTAAAGATGCAAATTTTATTCTCTATTTTTCTCTCTTCTTTGATGGCGGATTTGCCATTGATTATGAAGAATCCAGTACCACTAATTATCATGATTTTGTACTGGACAATCAGGAAGCAAGAGAAAATAATCGCTCCTTTGACACCAGTATTTCAAATTTTGATAAACTAAATTTAGGTAACGGCTTTACTTTAGTTCCTGCCTTTTCTGTGGGAGCAGGACTAAGGGCTCACCCATTTTTTATGCATTTTGTTATCCGTCTGGATGTATCGGTTAATATCCTGAGAATCATTTTTGATAAAATCATGGCGCCAGATGAAAAAATTACTCCAACTGTTGAAATTGGTATCTCTTTCAATGAGATGTTCTGATAATTGCTTTAAAGCAGCATTTTTTTAAGCAAATTAAATTCCTATTTTACTTCATTTTTCATCCCGTTTTTTTCTTTTTTCCTCATAAATACTCATCAGAAATATTTTTTCACACTCTTTCTAAAATAATGCAAAATTTTTCATATTTTTTTTAAAAAAAAAGATATCTCCTTGAATTGTTTTTTAAAATTCAGTAGAATAGATTAAATAAAAAATGGAAAGGAGGATCAAATGAAAAAAGGAAAAAAACTTTTTTTCATCCTGATCGTAATAGCTTTAATCAGTAGTTTACTTACTAGCTGGTTTTTTAAGAAAAAAAAGAAAAAAGACGACATGAGCGGTAAAGAGGTTGTTATCCTGGGTGCAATTGCCAGTGATGACGAAATCGGGAATTTAGAAGCTTGTTTTGAGCCTTTTGAAAAACGAACTGGTATCACCATTAAATATGAAGGTACCAAAGAGTTTGAAAACCTGATTTTTGTTCGTGCTGAAGCAGGAAATCCACCAGATGTAGCCATGTTTCCTCAACCAGGTGGGGTAATTAAATTAGCTCGCCAGGGAAAACTGGTTCCTATGAAACAAAAAACCATTGATAATGTTAAGAAGAACTATTCTCAAGGTTGGATTGACCTGATGACAGTGGATGGAACCATTTATGGTGTTGTTCATCGGGTAAATATTAAGAGTAATGTTTTTTATCCCAAAAAAGCCTGGGAAGCTAAAGGCTGGCCAATTCCTAAAACCTGGGATGAATTAAAAAAACTTTGTGACGATATGGTAGCACAAGGTGAAACTCCCTGGGCAATTGGAATAGAATCAGGTGTAGCAACAGGCTGGCCTGCAACTGACTGGATGGAAGACATCATGTTAAGAACAGCTGGTCCTAAAGTTTATGATCAGTGGGTTAATCATGAAATTCCATTTAATCACCCTGCGGTTAAAAAAGCAGCTGAAGTAATGAGTGACATGTGGTTTACAGAAGGCTATGTTTATGGTGGCAGAAAATTAATTCCTACAACTAATTTTGGCGATGCAATCTTACCATTATTTGAAAATCCACCTAAAGCCTGGATGCATAGACAAGGAAACTTTATCTTAAACTTCCTTCCTGAAGATATTCAAGCGAACTTTGATGAAGAAGTTGGTGTTTTTGCACTACCTGGAATTGATCCTAAATGGGGAACACCTGTATTAGGTGGTGGTGATGTTTATGTAGCTTTTAAAGATCGACCAGAAGTTCATGAAATGTTATATTATTTCTCAACTGGTGAATCAGGTGAAGCCTGGGCAAAAGCTGGCGGTGCTCTCTTTGCATACCGTGACCAGGATATCAATGCTTATCAATCAGATTTGGATAAAACATTAGCTAAAGTTCTTATCAATGCTAAAGTTTTCCGCTTTGATGGTTCTGATTTAATGGCCTCAGAAGTTGGTGCTGGTTCTTTCTGGAAAGAAATGACCAACTATGTAACAGGTAATAAAGATTTAGATACTGCTTTAAAAGATATCGAAAGCACTTGGCCTTAAACCATAAATTTTAATCATCAATTAAATAGTGGAATAATCTGATTTTATATCAGATTATTCCACATTTTTTTATCCAGACCATGATGGCTTAACTGGTAATGAAATATTTATTTGTTAAGTAATCAATTGATGGTTTCTTTAAAACAAAATGTATTGTATAATGATTGGTAGTTTTATAGAAACAAATCAAAAAATTTTTGAGGGATCTTAAAGGTTCTCAAATGAAAGGGGTAGTATTGTGTCTAATGAAATACAAGAAAATGGTCAAACCAATTTCTTTGAAAAAATTATAGGTACAGCATTAGGTAGAATAGCAGTTTCTGTTATTGTACCCTTTTTTACGTTTATCATCTTATGGCTAGGATTTAGCTTTTTAAGAGATGCCGGAGCCCCACGCAGTGTCAACATGGTCGTAGCAATTATATGGGGTGTAGGAGGAGTTTTACTACTCTATTTTGTTACCAACTGGTTAGTACAGCAATTACCTAAAAAATGGCGACATCGTTTTAATCCTTATGTTTTTGTTGGACCAGCACTAATTATTTTAGGGGGTTATTTAGTTCTTCCTACTCTTATAACTTTAGTGTATAGTTTTTTTA
>JAKSBL010000267.1 GCA_022361115.1 Spirochaetota bacterium
AACTATCTAGATGAAAAACGGGTAGAATTAGAGTATGAAATCCCTTTAGCAGAGATATTATATGATTTTTATGATAAATTAAAATCTGTCAGCAAAGGCTATGCTTCTTTTGATTATGAAATTGTTGGCTCACAAGAAACAGAAATAGTTAAAGTAGATATATTGGTTTCCGGTAAACCAGTAGATGCCCTGTCATTCTTAGTTCATAAAGATTTTGCCCGTTCCAGATCTAAAAAAATCTGCGAAAGACTTTCTCAAACTATTCCCAGACAACAATATCAAGTTCCTATCCAGGGGGCAATTGGAGGATCGATCATTGCTCGGGAAAATATCCGCGCTTATCGAAAAGACGTAACAGCCAAGTGTTATGGCGGGGATATTAGCAGAAAGAGAAAGCTTTTAGAAAAGCAAAAAGAAGGTAAGAAACGGATGAAAATGGTGGGCAATATTGAGATCCCTCAGTCTGCGTTCCTCTCTATCTTAAAGACAAATGATGAGTAGTATAAAAAAATTTACTACTTACTACTTTGTTAAATAAAAAATAAGATAAAGATTCCAGTAAATTCTTTTAATATTTGTTATTTTAACAGCTGTCTTTACTATTGTTTTTTTATTTCGGAATAAATAAACTGAATTAAAAAATCAAATTTTTTAAGTAAAATATCACATTCCAACAGTAATGAACTAAAAATCCCATTAACATTGGAATGATAATTAAAGGGCTGAAGGCAACTAATATTCGAGGCCCAATGTCGGTTTTAATTCCATTTTTTATATAATAAAAGGATTCACGAACAAAAAAGGAAAAAATCAACATCCACAAAAAATAACTAAATAAGACTGAAAACGGATGGATCATCGTATGTTCTATCATGAATAAATGCCAGGATAATCCAGCAGGTATAATAATTAAAAATGGTTTATAATGATCTAAACGTTTTTCTTTTGCCGCTAAAATCAGAGAAACAGCAAACAGACAGATAAAAGAAGTAATAGAAAGATAATAATATGCATGAACTTTTTTTGAAAGTCTAAGAGGATACAGCAGTAAATTTTTAAAACTCATCACAATTTCATTCGGAAAATTTGAATTAGGAATTCTTATATCCACTGATCTTGCCAGAAAAAAATCTACCAATCGATGAAATCCAGAAGTTAAACCACCATACAAAATAGAGACCTCAATAATAATGATGATAAATGATATAATTGGAACTAATGTCATTAAAATCGTTTCCTTAGTAAACCACTTTTTTTTCTCCAAATAATAGAAACCAACTAAAAGGACAAAAGTTGAAATATAATACATGTAATAGAACTGGCAAAGTAAAAAATAAAAAAGACAGGTTAATAAAAAATAATACTTTCGCTCTGTTTTAAGATAGTACACAAAACAAAGCATGGTTAAATTAAAAAAAATAAAAGAATAAGGATACTGGTGTATTGAGGAAGAATGATAAATGGAATAAGGGGTGATGACTAAAAAAACGGTTGAAGCAATAGGAATGATCATACTTTGAAAATACTCCTTCTGCCAGATAAATCCTGCAATTAAACCAATATTAAATAAGAAAATTGCAAAGAGTTGTACAGGAAAAGGAGACTTGGCCCCCATTCGGATAAACATTTCAGCAATAAAAACAAAAAGTCCCGGATTTTTTTTTCTATATAAAAAATGATCTTTTACTTCAAGAAATGGTTTGCTCGCTTGCTTAACAGCTTCTCTCCAAACCTTATAAAATCGAAGGGTTGTCCTGTAGTCATGTTTATAATAAATATTATTCATTTTGGTATGGGGATTGTTTTCAGTACGGATTTTAAAATTTACAGGATGTGCTCTTAACACTGCCAGTAAGTTGAACATCACTAATATGGTAATCCAAAATACCGTAAGGTACTTAACTTTTTTATCCTTGAATTTGATCATTTTACTCTCTTATTTTATTATCTAGTTGATGACGGCTCAATAAGTGTCATATTTTCCAGGCCAGGCATTGAGTTTATCTTCCCAATTTAAACCAATTAATTTCGCTAAATGAACAGAGGCTGCTCTTAAACGATTTGAATAAGCTGTAGGTCCAACTTTTTTTGATTTTAGCAAAAGGTCCACATTGATTTTGGAAATCAAAGCAGAATAATAATAAAAACCCTTTTTCTCTGCATTATAAATAAAATAGGAAAACAATTTATATTCATTTGGATCAGTAACATTAAAAATTAACTTTGAAATTGGTTCTGCATTAGAATTGATTAATATAAAATTATCACCTTCATTAAAAACTTCACTTTTATAAATCAATGTTCCAAATTTATTATCTTTTTGCTGAAACATATTCAATGACTTTGGTTTTATTGATTCACATACCAGATCAGAAATTTCAGTTCCAGAAATATTTTTCACCCGATAACACTCTTCAACCAAAACCTGAACTTTTCCAGCCCTACGAGAATAATACTTCATCCCCGTTAGTTTTGAATAAGAAGAAAGGATATTATAAAATGCCAGACGTGATTCTTCAGTTAATACATAAGGTAAAAATCCTTTTTCATCCGCCTTAATCTGATACGGATCAAAATCCTCATTTAAATAATCAGTCTTAGGTATCTCAAGACTCTCATGGGAATTTTCTTCTCTCATATTATATTTTACAAACATCCGGGAAATGATTTCGCCATTATTAATCCGTTCTATCTCATTTTCTGTAAAAAAATGGGATAATTCTAAATTTCCACTGCCAAATATAAAAAACTGTATCAACAATGTTATTCCTACAACAAAAAAATGTTTCTTCATTTTTCCTCCAAATATTCATTTGCAATTGGGGCTGATTATAAAGAACAAACACAAAAATGTCAACTTATTTACAGATAACACACAGAAAAGAGTTGAACTCAAAATGAAAACTCCAGCATTTTTTTATTTTTCAGGATTTCATTCTTATTTTCAGGCATGGAAAAAAAGTTTTCAGAGGGGTCTATGCTTACATTAAGCTACTGGTTGAGGATTTACTCCAGGAGGGAGCCCCGAGTCACTATTTCATAGCCTGATTCCCGCAGCTCAGCAACATCCCGCTTAATGGTTTTTAAACTTACATCTAATGCTTTAACTAAATCGGGTAAAGTTGGAACAGCAGACTGAGCTTGTGCTTCATCGAGTAATCTCAATATTCGCACATGACGTAGTTTTTTCTTTGATTTTATCTGATGATCCCTAGGTGAAGAAATGGTCCATTTTACTTCCACATACTGGTTCGCATCTAACTTCCCTCTATGAGGGGCAGATAATTTTGGCAATTTTAAATAAACCATTTTTCCTCTAACTTTTTCTTTTAAAGTTAAATGAAGATTAAATATATCTTCATTTAATGGAATTTGACTCAAAAAGGTACTTCTAATTTCAGGTTGATCAATACTATCTGCAACTTGATTAATAATTTGATAAGCTTTCTCAACATTTTCAAAAGATTTTTGATAATCTTTTACATGCATCAAAAGTAAAGCATAATAGTAATAAATAATCTGTAATTGCTCACCTAAATGAAGATTATTCACTGTATCGCTTAATATTTTAATATATGCAGGTATTTTTTTGTACTTATGCTGAACATATAAAACATAAGCCTGAAATGCTTGAGAAATCCCGATTGAATCTTTATCCCGGGTTTTTTTAGCAAAGCTTTCCATTTTTTTAAAATGGGATAAAGCCTTGTCATACTTATTAATCTTTAATAAATATCTTCCATAAGCAAAATGATACTCTATAATAGCAACAATATAATTAATTTTGGGAATATTGGTTTTCACAAAGTCAAAACAACTATCTACCGCAATCAGGTCATTTTTATCCAGACAGGACTGGATATATTCAATTTTATAGCGAATATTCCAGTTGGTGTTTTCTTGTTGCTTTGCTAACTCATGTCCTTTATTTAAATTGATCTCAGCAGTCTCCCAATCTCCGATATAGCGAGCCAGCACAGCAGTTTGATAATAACTATTGATCAAACCACTTTGAAAATCGACTTCTTCATAGATCCGGGTTGCTTCTTTAGCATGCATGAAAGCAGTACCATAATCAGAAAGGTTTTTATAAGCCAAACCTAAATTGAGTAAGCCACGAGCTTCCAACGGCCGTATGCCTGTTTTTTTAAACTGCTTATATGCATCCTGAGCATATTTTAAATAATTAACTCTGTTTTCCTTATAATAGTTATACATATTTAATAATATATACATATTACCAGATATCTCTGGGAGTTTGTTTTGCTTTAACTCATTTAAAAAAATATTAACTACTGAGCGAAAACGTCCAAATTCACTTAGAAAATAAAAAGATAATCCAACATAGTAAACGATTTCTAACCGAATACTTAAATCCAAAGTTGATTTATTGAAATAGCGAAAAGCTTTAACCAGGTATTTTTTGGCCTTATTAAAATTATATTGGTAACAATAGGAGATACCGATGATTAAAAGGGCTTTTACAATTTGTTCAACATAATCTTGTTGATTATTTTTATATTGGTCACATTTTTTCAAGATCCGATGACTGATTTTTCGAGCTTGCTGATGATCCATAATATGTCTAAGAAAATAATCCGCTTCGTTATTAAGGCAGTTTAAGTATTCAACAGGTGATAAGTATTTTCTTGCAAAATGGGCCATTTTTTTAATATGGACCTTTTGTTCTGCTACTTTATTTGTGGCCCTGTATAATTGATAAAGATTTTGATAAATGGTATAAACTAATTGATTTTTCTTCTTTTGAGCAAAAGACAATTTTTCATTTAAAACATTCAATATGGTTATGCAATACTCAATTCCTTTTTCAAAAGCCAGTTTATTTCTAGCTTCTTGTATGGCTTCGATCCCATAGCGGATTACCTTTTCCCATTCTTCTGCCTGCAATGCGTGCTGAGTAAGCAGCTCATTAGTATAACTACCAGTTTTCTCCAGAATTTTTAAAATCTTTTTATGCAAATATTTTTTTTTTCGAATATCCAGAGATTGATAAATCAACTCTCGATAAAAATTCTGTACAAATTCATACCCCTGATAATTTTCCTTTAAAAAACCTAATTCAATAAGATTGATTAATAACTGGTGACTCATGTTCTGATTTTCTTTAATCAATTCATCTACCATTTCAAAAGTGATATCCTGATTGATCACAGTGAATATCTCAATCATCTCTCTTTTTTCTTCACTAAGACTCAAGAATCGGTACAAAATGATGGATTCAATTTTCTGAGGGGTAGGCAGTTTAATGAGATTAAAAAACTGAGAATTAGGGCTGCTATCCACATTTAGCATGTTCTCTTTTTTTAAATCCTGGATAATCAGTTTTAAAAACAAGGGATTACCTCGTGATTTTTCTGTTAAATAATCCAGCAATTCTTGTGAAGGTTTATTAGAATCCAGCTGTTCATTGATAATTTTTTGAATTTCTGAAATTTCAAGAGGTAATAAGGACAACCTTTTAATATCAATAATTTGATAATTTTCTTCCAGTTTTTGTAAAATACCTTTATTTTTTTGAATTTCTATTTTCCTGATGGCGCCAACCACAACTATTTTTTCGTTTTTTATCCTTTTAAAAAACAAGGGATAAAAATTTAAAGAATCATTATCAATATGATGAAGGTCATCCAACAAAATAACAATTGGAGATATTTGAGACCAGCAATAAAAAAACTGTACAAAAGCTTCGACAATTCGTTCCATCTCTTGATTTACTTGAATAGGCGGAGGTGTCTCAATATCCAAAACATATTTTTTTAACTGAGGCAAATAAAAGGATAAAACTTGAATCCAAACTGAATCCAGTTGATTAACAATTTGTTTTATTTTAATTTCAGTTAGGTTATTATTAATCGCATTAACAATCACACTAAATGATTGAGAAAAATTAGTTTCCCGAGCTGAGCTAAAAAAAACTTCATATCCATTCCATTTTGATTCTTTAGCAATTTCATTTAAGAAAGCGGTTTTTCCGATTCCTGTCTCTCCCTCAACAACCAGACAAACTGCTTTATTGTCATTTGATTGGCTTTTTACATTGAACTTGGTCTTGATTTTTTTAAAAACCCATTCTTTTTCTAATTCTCTGCCAATAAAAAAACTGGCTTGTTCTGGTTGTTGATTTTCTACTTGGGATTGACGATTACGAATCTGGCGCAGCAGTCCATATGTTTTAGCAGTTGGCTCTTCATTAAATTCTCTTTTTAAGTCTTTCCGGAATTTTTCAAAATACTGGAAAGCACGTTGAGGTTTCTGTAAATTTAATAGTAAATGAATCAGTTCCTGAACATTTTCTTCCTGATAAGGATTAATTTGATAAATCTCATTTGCTACAGAAAGAGCATCTAAATACTGCCCATCCATTTTATAAAATTTAAGAAGATAATTGAGAATTTTTTCATAGCGCATTCTCAATTGCTCTTGAATATCAAAAACCCAATCATCATAAATGTCCGACAAAAAATCTTCATGATAAATTTCACGAGCATTTAAAAAAATATTTCGATCTTCAATACTTATTTGATCAGATTTATAAATATTTCTGGTTTGCTGATAAAATGTATCAATATCCACTGCTTCTATTTTATCAGCATTCATCTGTAATTCATGACCATTTTTTGTAATGAAATCAGGGATATAGTGATTAATTTCATAAATAGCTTTTCGTAAGCTGGCAGTCGCTTTTTTTTCAGGAACATCAGTCCAGAATAAACCACTCAATTTTGTTCGGGAGAAAGAACGGTTATGATAAGTCAGAAGATAGGCAAGTAAACTGCGGGCTTTTCTTGATCGGGGGAGTGCTATTTTTTTTCTACCTTGATAGATAACAAAGTTACCAAAAAGTTGTATCCGATATTTTATCATGATATTGGCACCCAAATCTGGTAAAATTTACATTTTAATGAATGATTATAAGCACAATCAATTAAATTGTCAATCCCGCTACTGATTTAAGAACAAAAAAAAAGGACGCAAAACTATGTTTTTGAAGGGAGTTTGCGACCTTTTACTTTTTATGTTAACAAATTATGGATTCAAATGTAATCTAATCATATTTTATGCATATAATGATGCATTAAATCCTTACATCACAAATTATTGAAGAACCTAAAAAAAGAAAGCCAGGATCACTACTTTCAATATATCTTTCAAATGTTCTCCTTTTTCTACATAAAGCCAAAAAACTAATTATCCAACACTTTTTTCATTTTTACGTGTTTTAAAGACATATGGTGGGTACTACTTCAACATCTTAAAAACAACAAACATAATAATCCCGGCTAATAAAATAAATGAAACGTAATGTAAATAATGGAACTGCCTATCTAGTATAGCATTTCATTTTATTTCTTACTTTTTTATTGATATTTATTATAAAAACTTTTTGAGAAAAAAACGTTACTTTATAAAAATATCTTTTAGATAAAATGGGGTCATTTTATCTAAAATTAACACTTTCAGTAATATTTATTTTATTATTAACAGGAAACGAAAAATAATATAGGGTCAATTTGTTGATTTTCTTAAAAATCGTCAACTATTTTATTGTATTTTTCCAGTTTATTAATAGCTGCATTTATTGTTTTATTCGTTTTACTTTCAGCCTGTTCTTTTTTCCACTTTTTCAGCATTGGAAGCAAAAAGGCTTTGGACATACTTTTAAAATATCACTTATGATCCAGTAGCCAGAGCTCTTTTAGCTGAACAACAACATCCTGCTCATTCCCAGGCTGGTCTGCTTTACTAATATATAAATTTAGCATAAAATTTTAAAAATTAATACATTTTTAATTATTATTTTAATAATTATTTTTTTTCTTGAACTAAATATAAAAAATGATATTGTAGAAGTATCAAAAATTGAGAATTGGTTGTTTTTAATGGATTAAAGAATCAATACTTGTCAGTTTTTTAAATATTGATTTTAAACAATGCTGGGTAATGAAAGTATTATGTTTTATATAAAATACCGACGGTCGGTTTTTCTAAAGGTAAGATATGACAAAAAATAAAACAAAAGAAGAAAGAATTTCTCAAATTATTAATGCTGCCATAAAAGAATTTATGGACAAAGGATATGAAAATGCCTCAATGGAATCCATTTCCAAAAGAGCAAAATTATCAAAAGGTGGTGTATATTACCACTTTAACAGCAAAGAAGAATTACTTTTAGCAGCAAATAAATTATATACTGAACAAATCTATAAAATTAGATGCAGAGCTAATCGAAATCTAAGTTCAGCCCAGGGAATAAAGAATTATTTTTATGACTATCTCGAATATTGGATTAAAAACCCTCAACAATTAGAGTTTTTCTTTTTATCCCATGCAAAAATTATATCAAATAAGCTTTTATGGTCAGAAATGGATTCCTATTTTAATAAAACAGTAGATTTTTTTGAGAAACTATTAATAAATGGACTTAAGAGAGGTGAATTTATTGATCATAATACAAAAGCTCGTGCAATTGCTCTTACAACTTCATTAGATGGTATTACCGGGTATTTAATCATGTGCAAAGATTTAGATTTTAAACAAATTGCTCAATATTATACTCAATTATATATTGATGAAATCATCATGAAATAATCAACATCGTGAATAATACTGTACTATTTTTTTCAAAAAAGAAAGGAAATTTATATGGGAAAATTAAATGACATATTCTCTTTAGATATTGGAATGGACCTGGGAACAGCGAATACCTTGATTCATGTAAAAGGAAAGGGGATTGTTTTATCTGAGCCTTCGGTTGTAGCAATTGAAAAAGGGACAAAAAAAGTAATTGCAGTTGGACATGAGGCCAAGAAAATGCTGGGAAAAACACCAGGCGATATTATAACTGTCCGGCCTCTACGAGATGGAGTTATAGCTGATTTTGATTCAACAGGAAAAATGATAGAGTACTTTATTAAAAAAGTTGCACCAAAAAGTTTCTTTAAAATAAAACCTCGAGTAGCAGTTGGAATTCCCTCTTGTATCACTGAGGTTGAAAAAAGAGCTGTCAGCGACTCTATAGAACGGGCAGGAGCAAAGGAAATTTTTATTCTAGAAGAATCAATGGCAGCTGCAATTGGAGCAAATATCCCCATTTTTGAACCTGCAGGAAATATGATTTGTGATATTGGAGGAGGTACAACAGAATCTTCTGTGATCTCTCTTGATGGTATGGTGATTACTAATGCAATTAGAATTGGTGGTGATGAACTTGATGAGGCAATTATCAAACATGTAAAACTGGTTCATAATTTGATTATTGGAGAATCAACTGCGGAAACGGTAAAGATCAAGATCGGTAACATGGATTATCATCAAGATTCAAAAATAATGGAAATTAGAGGGAGAGATGCTATCAGCGGCTTGCCAAAGGTTCAAGAAATAACTTCAAATGAAATACGGGAAGCTTTACAGGAAACAATAAATTTAATTATTGAAGAAATTAAAAAAACACTAGACCAGACTCCTCCTGAACTATCTGCAGATATTGTTGAACGGGGAATAGTTTTAACTGGTGGTGGAGCAATGTTAATGGGATTATCAAAGTTAATTGCAAATCAAACTGGTGTGCCTGTTATTATAGCTGAAAATCCACTGCTGTGTGTTGCATTAGGAGCCGGTAAATTTCTTGAGCAAAGAAATAAAGCTTAATCTTGCATAATTCAAGCTTTCATACCATTAGCTCTTGACTTTTATCATTATTAATAGTTATATGAATAAAAACTATCATATTGTTATTAATTATAATTCTTCACTAAAATATTAATAATAATTTAACTAAATTTTTATCAGTCTTTCATCTTATTAGATGAAAAAGGAGGCCCAAATGAGAAATATCGCACTATACGACACCACACTAAGAGATGGAATGCAAGGCATTGAAATTAATTATACTTTAACTGATAAAATTGAAATTGCCCATAAATTAGATGAATTAAAATTTGACTATATTGAGGGAGGCTTTCCTCTTTCCAATGAAAAAGAAATGGCTTTTTTTGAAAAAGTTAAAAAAGAAAAATTTCAACATGCCAAAGTTGTTGCCTTTGGCTCAACGAGAAAACCGGGTAAAAAAACAGATCAAGATGCCCACATACAAGCTCTTTTAAATGCTGAAACTCCGGCAGTTATTATAGTTGGTAAATCCTGGAAGGCACATGTAGATCAGGTTTTAAAAACCAGTTATGAAGAAAACCTGCAGATGATCTATGATTCAATTGAGTTTTTCAAAAAAGAGGGCAGAGAAATCCTTTTGGATTTAGAACATTTTTTTGATGGCTACAAAGATGACCCAGCTTATTGTCTAAAAATCTTAGAAACAGCAACTGAAGCAGGAGCGGATGCACTGGTACTTTGTGATACCAATGGAGGGACACTACCTACAGAAGTAATGCAAATTATGCAGGAACTTCCTCAGAATAACCTTAAGCCATTAGGTGTTCATTTTCATAATGATACTGGCAATGCAGTAGCGAATTCTCTTATGGCAATTGAATATGGCGCTTCTCATGTACAAGGGACTATCAATGGTTGGGGAGAAAGATGTGGCAACGCCAATCTTTGTGTAATTGCCCCTAACATCTGCTTAAAAATGAAACTCAATGCCAATATCTGCCAGCAACTGGAACACCTTACTTCATTATCCAGATTTGTTTTTGAAAAAGCCAATATAATTCCTGATAAAAGACAACCCTATGTTGGAGACGCAGCTCTCAGCCATAAAGCTGGTCAACATGCAGATGTTATTTTAAAAGCTCCTCATTTAATGGAGCATATTGATGGTAAATTAGTTGGTAATGAAAGAAAAATCATTCTTTCTGAATTAGCTGGAAAATCAACAATTGTAAGAAAATTGGATAAGTACGGAACTTTTGATAAAAATTCAGAAATTGTCTCCAAACTGATCAAGATTTTAAAAGAAAAAGAAAACAGCGGCTATGAATATGAAGCAGCAGAAGCTTCATTTGATTTAATTATTAGAAAAGCTATCGGCCAATACAAAAGTATAATCAAACTGGAAAACTACCATTTAGAATCATTTAAAGCAGGAACCAATGACTCAAAGACTTTAGGAAAAATTTTTCTCTCCATGGATAGCCAAACATTAATGGGAGTTGCAACTGGTATGGGACCAGTAGAAACATTAGATAAGGCATTAAGAGATGCTTTAGCCCCATACTTTCCATTTATGAATAAAATCTCATTGATCGACTATCGAGTTCGTGTTTTAAACCCAGAAGAAGCTACAGCAGCAAAAGTACGAGTATTTATTACCTCCAGTGATCATGAAAGAACCTGGGATACAGTAGGAGTATCCGAGAACATTGTTGAAGCTTCCTGGGAAGCACTCTCTGACTGTATGGAATATTATTTTAATAATTATGAAATCTAGAAACTTCTGAATATTAAAATAAAATGTAATTTTTTTGAATTCTTCACTAGTTGTTACTAAATTAAAAAAGAGTTTTTTATTTTTTATTATTTAAATTAGCAGAATCTTACAAAACGGTAATTTTATAAAAAAGGTTTTATTGTAAGAACCAATAAAGGATTAAAAATGATAAAAACTCTTTTCTACCAAATGGAAGAATTTAATCTAAAGAGAATTCGAAATCATAAAAACAAAAAAAATTACCCCTTAAAAAAAACCGACCTTTATAAACCAGTTCTCTTCAAAACTTTTATCACCCTTTTTTGGAAATTCTACCTCAATTTAGGGAAAACACTGAACAGGCGGCTCATCCTTTTTGGAGTTGATCCCAAGGAGGAATCTGATTGCCAGTTTCCCTGCCAACAGGGCAATCTACTACTGGATAAAGAGGATTTGTTGCTCCGCTATTGCATGATGGATTATCAAAACCAAGAGAATTTAAATGATTTTGTAGTATTTTTTCATGGTGCCGGACGCAATGAAAAACAGTGGATTGATAAAAATGGTTTTGGCTATCACTATCAAAAAGCTTTTTTAGAACAAGACCTCTCGCCTCTACCGGTTGTCTCAATTTCTATTGGAGCCGCATCACTATGGATTGATCAAGCTCCCTACCCTTTTTGTGCAGATTTAGAAAGTTTATTTATCAATAAAATCATTCCGTATTTTCAAAAAAAATTAGACCGAGCAGGCAAAGTCCATCTTGCAGGCCACTCCCTGGGGGGATTTAATGCTCTCCGCCTCTCATTAAAATACCCAGACAGGTTTCCCTCTGTGATGGCGACCTCACCCTTCTTATCCAAACTCTCACCTTATACAAAAAGCTTTTTCTACCGACAAATCCAGAAATATCCAGGTTATAAACAATGGTTCTTATTTCTTAAAATGATTCTTGCTTATAGCTATCACAACCAGACCAACTGGAACCTGGAAAATCCTTTTGGGTTACTGGAAAAAAACATACCAAAACCATACATTTTCCTTTCTTCATCAAAGGATGACTTGATAGCCTTTAGAGAAAATATCGAAGCTTTTCAGAGTCTGTTAATAGAGAAAAAGATAGATCATTTTTATACGGTAACTGATGATAGCCATTTTCATCCAAATACTTCTGCAATTTTTAAAAGCTTTGTACAAAAGCTCTCTAAAGAGAAACGCAAAAATAAATCTCAAACTCATTATTAATCTTTGATACTGAAATTTCAATTTCAAACTTGCAAAATTTACTCTTAGAGGAATCCGTTCCTTAATCAAAGTACCGGTTCTCCTCAAATGCCCGAGCAATAAACACAGTGCAGGTCAGGGGGTAGTTTGCAGGCTTTTACTTGACAAATTCAGAGAATAAGCATAAATTATGGATAAAAAATAGATCACGGAGAATGAAAAGTGAACTCAAAAAAGAAACGATTAATCACCTCAGCACTACCTTATGTAAATAACTACCCGCATTTAGGTACTTTAATCGGTTGTGTCCTGTCGGCTGATGTGTTTTATAGATATTGTAAAATTGCAGATTATGAAACTTTATATATATGTGGAACCGATGAATATGGTACCACCTCAGAAACAAAAGCCAAACAAGAGGGGATCACTCCTAAAGAATTATGTGACAAATACTATCAGCTCCACAAAGAAGTATATGACTGGTTTAATATTGAATTCTCACATTTTGGAAGAACAACCCACCCTAAACAAACTGAAATTGTACAGTTTATTTTTCATAAAAACTATGAAAATGGCTATATTACTGAAGGGGAACTGATCCAGCCTTTTTGTCACAAATGTGATATGTATCTTGCTGATCGTTATATTGAAGGAACTTGTCCCCATTGTCAGTATGATAAAGCAAAAGGAGATCAATGTGAGAATTGTGGTAAACTCTTAGATCCTGCAGAACTCAAAAATCCCAAGTGTATCACGTGTTCATCTACACCGGAATTCAAAAAAACCAAACATCTTTTTCTTGATCTGGAAAAACTGAAACCAGAATTAGAAAAATGGATTGATCAAAATGCAGAAAAAAACAACTGGACTCAAAATGCTATCCAGACTACGCGAGGCTGGTTAGAGCAGGGATTACAAAAACGTTGTATTACCCGTGATTTAAAATGGGGAATTCCAGTTCCGTTAAAAGGCTATGAAAATAAGGTCTTTTATGTATGGTTTGATGCTCCCATAGGCTACATCTCCATAACCGCTTCTTTATTTGATAATTGGGAAGATTGGTGGAAAAAACCAGACACTGTTGAACTCTATCAGTTTATTGGCAAGGATAATATCCCTTTTCATACTGTTCTTTTCCCAGCCACACAACTAGGAACAAAAGAAAACTGGACAATGTTAAAAACAATCAGCTCTACAGAATATCTGAATTATGAAGATCAAAAATTCTCTAAAAGCCGAGGTATTGGGGTATTTGGCAATCAAATAAGAGAGACAGGAATTGAAGCTGATCTGTATCGCTATTATTTACTCCGTAATCGTCCGGAAAAAAATGACACCCAGTTTTATTGGCTCGATTTTATGGAAAAAGCAAATGGAGAAATCATTGCAAATTATGCTAATCTGGTTAACCGGGTACTACAGTTTATTCACAAATTTTTTGATGGAAATATTCCAGAGTTTAATGAAGCAGACCCATTTTTTAAGAGTATTTCTTTTCAATCAAAAATCCAAGCTATTACCGAACTTTGGGAAAAAGTGGAATTAAAAAAAGCGCTCTTGGATATTCTGGATATTTGTTCTGAAGGAAATAAATTTTTTCAGGACAGTAAGCCCTGGGAATTAGCAAAATCTGATCTTTCTGCCTGCGCTCAAGTACTGGGTGTTTTAACTGGGTTTATCCGGGATATTTCTATTCTCCTTTATCCATATATTCCTGCTACAGTAGAAAAAGTTTTTTCCTTTTTAAAACTGGATAAAAACTTGATTAAGCTCAATCAACTTGGCAAGTATCAGGATTTAAAAAACCGTTCTATTAATCAACCAGAAGTATTGTTTAAAAAACTTGATAAAAAGGTAATAGAGAAATTCAGAGAACAGTTCAATGGCCAACAGGAGGAACAGCTATCCCCTGCTGAGTTATTCAGTCAGTACCATTTAAAAGTTGGGAAAATTATTAAAGTTGAACGACACCCTGAAGCAGATAAACTTTATGTTGAAAAAATTGATATGGGTAATGGTGAAATCAGACAGATTGTTTCGGGACTGGTTCCTTATTTTACAGAAGAAGAGTTATTAGGCAAACAGGTTGCAGTCGTTTACAATCTTAAACCAGCAGTGTTGCGTGGAGTAAACAGTGAAGGGATGCTGTTAGCTGCAGAGACAAAGAAGAAAAAAGAGCTGGAAGTTGTTTCTCCTCCGGGAAATATTGGTGATGACATTTTAATTAAAGGATCCACCCCTAATCAAAAAGAAATTACCATCGATGATTTCTTTACGCATATTATTGAAGTAAAAAATCAAAAAGTGGTTTTTAAAGATCAGCCATTAATAGTTAATCAGGAAGAAATTATTCTGGAAAAAATAGCCAATGGTAAAGTCAGATAATGGGGTCATTAGGGGTTAGTATGAAACATATCTTTATTTTAAGACATGCTAAATCTGATTGGTCAGATGCATCTCTAGATGACTTTGAGCGACCGTTAAATTCTCGTGGTTTAAAGGCAGCAGAAACGATGGGTAAATATATAAAAAGCTTGCCTGTTCAACCAGAGGTGATACTTTCTTCACCAGCAATGCGGGCAAAAATGACTGTTGAAATCATCAAAAAACACTTAAAAAAGCCGCCCACTAAGTGGTTCGAGTCCTTTTATTTTGGGAATGAAGAGGATATAATCAAAGCTATTAAACAATTATCTGATCCTATTGACAATGTCCTGATAGCTGGGCATAACCCAATATTGGAAGATCTTACTTCATTATTGGTTTCAGATGGAATTCTTTCAGTGAAGCTGCCTACTGCATCCCTAGTAATGATCGAAGTGAATACACCAAACTGGAAGAGCCTTTCTCCAGGTGGCACTACTTTGAAATTATTAGTTTATCCAAAAGCTTTAAAAATATAAGGATGGTCATATATGCCAGTAAGAAAAAAAAGCACCAGCAGCACAAGAAGATACTTTCATTCCATTTCTTTAAATCTTTTACGTTTAGCATTTCTCATGATAATCTGCGGTTTATTCTTGCCTGTTGGCTGCAGTGCTACTGGAGCAGAAATAACGCAAGGTATATTGGGAAAAGCCCAATTTGGTGATAAGCTGATGTTTTTAGCTATTATAGATGATATCTATGCATACCTGTTCATGGGAGTTTTTCTAGTAGCTATTGCAGGATTAACCATAACTTTTATCAAGAGAAATTTCCTGATTTGTTGGGCTTTTGCTCTTATGAGTTTAGCACTTCTGTTGATTGTGTTATTTAAATTCAATATTGCTTTTGATATTCAGCAAATGGCATTTTATATGAATATTGGTATGTTTCGTAAAAAGTTAGCCCTTCAATATGGAGCATTTCTCATGTTTGCGGGCTATTTTGTTGCCATTGTCACCTTGATTCTGAGAAATTTAAGAGTAATCAATTAATCTTTGAAAACCAAAAAAACACAATCATGAGGAAGACAATAAGATTTATGATTGATTTACTCCCTGATGATTGTGTTTTTTTCACTAAACAGTGCTCTTGAAAAAAAAATAAAAAAACTTTAGAGTTTGCATAAATATCAATTGTAGTTTATACAACCACTTTAAATATTATTTATTTCAAAATATTATTATCGATATATTCTTTTATTTTGCTAAAATCCAGCTTCTGTACCTGAACACCTGGAATTGTGATAATTTGAGCAGCTAGGTAACTGGCAATATGTGCACATTTTTCAATATCATATCCTTTGGAATATCCATACAAAAATCCTCCTGCATAAATATCTCCACATCCGGTAGAATCTAATATCTCTTCTGCTTGATAAACTGGAATTTTAACCACTTGGTCTCCATGAAAAAGATAACTACCTTCACTCCCCACCTTTACCAATACAATTTCAGGCCCCATAGTTAATATTTTTTTTCCTGCTTCAACAGGATCCTGGACTCCGGTTAATATTCGTGCTTCTTCTAAATTACCAAATAGAATATCTGCTGAATGACTAATAATTTCTTGAAATTCTTCTACACTTCGATTAATACAAAATGGATCTGCAATATCAAAGCTAAATTTTAAATTATATTTCTTTGCATGCTTAATTGCTTCTAAAACAGTCTCTTTTTGGTTTGGAGTATCCAACTGATAGCCAGTACAATGAAACATATCGCTGTTTGTTAAAACATCATATTTAATATCATGCTTATTATACTCTCGACAAGACCCCAGATGAGTTACCATGGTTCTCTCTGCATCATCTGTAGTTAAAATGATGGATGTACCGGTTAAACCTTCTTCTTCAATCTTGATTAAGGACTTCACACCCCGTTCAGCCAGTTTACTTTCATATAAACGGCCATACATATCATCACCAACAACACCCATGTAAACGGCTTTGGCTCCCATTAATGCGATCATACACATAGTATTAGCGCAGCTACCACCAGGAATTGAGATTGTTTTATAATCAGAAATCGTATTGAGTATTTCTCTGGATTTATCTTCTTCAACCAGATGCATTATGCCTTTAGATAGTTCCAGCTTTTCTAATTCACTATCCGGAATAAAAGCTTGAATATCCATTAATGCATTTCCAAGGCCGAATACATTATATTTCATAAAAATCTCCATAATACATAAATAAATTCATTATCTTGCAAGTTAAACAAAAAAGAAAATAACTTATTATTGATCATTTGTAAATACTTTTTTTATCCCCTTTGAAGTTTAATAGCTATTATTTGTTAAATTAATAATGAACAGGTAAATCTAATCTATTAAAAACATATTCTTTTTGATCACCTTTCAAGATCAGTTGTCCTTTACTCATTTTAAAACGATAAGACTCAACAATTTCCTGTTCCTCTAAAAACTGAATTTGGTTTCCTTTGACTTTAAACAAGAACTCTTTTATATCTCCAGATTTTTCCCAGGTTATTTTCCCATTTAGCGATATCTCTAATCGAATATTATCTTCTGTTTGCCACTGGGCAATCAATTCACCAGATTTTTTACCTAAAGGAGGACTGAGTTTATTAATATAAAATTTCTTTCCTTTTGATACTTGTTTATTTACACCTTCATTTAAAAAGTCAGGAGAAAATTCAGCATCACCTGCTTCTTCATCTGACCAGGGAAGCTCTTCCTCAGCCTCAGCTGGTTCCTCCCACAGCAATTCTGCATCACTTTCAGTCGGTTCTTCCCATAAAAATTCCTCTTCTCCTTCAGATTGCGGCATATCCGCAACAGGATGAAGATTATTAAGCAATAATTTCTTACCTTCATGATAAATTTCAAACTGATATTCTTCTGTTCCTCTTGAGGATTCTAATATCAATTGATTTCCTTTCACCTGGTATTTCCCTGTTTCTCCCTCGCTCATCATAATTTGCATGAGATCACCCTGTTTACGGGTATAAATATTGCCACTCTGGATTAAGATTTGATCGACAGTCCCATCGTCATATTGATATTCCCAGACTCCAGCAAGGGATGGCTTTTCTAAAAACCAAATACTGAGTCCTGGTAGATAAGTAATAAACAACAAACATACAAAGAGTACACCAATAAAAACTAAAGATGCCCGATAAAGTTGAAGGATTGGTTTATCAAAACGGATAGAGGCAATAAACAGATTCATTCCAACCGGAGGCGTAAGATACCCAATTTCCAAATTTGCTAAAAAAATGATTCCCAAGTGGATAAGGTTGATATTATAGGCCTCAGCTATGGGTAATATTAATGGTACCACAATCACTAAAGCAGAAAAAATATCCATAATACATCCAACAATCAGTAAAAAGATATTTAAAAGAATCAAAAATACATACTTATTAGAAATAAACTGTTCCATAACAGCAAAGATCTTTTGGGGTATTTGCTGATCTATAATAAAATTTGAAGTTGCTAATGATGTACTCATAATCATTAACAATGCGCCAACCAAGATCATACTCTCTTTAATGACCCCAGGTAATTGTTTTATCTTAACATCTTTTAAGATAAACACTTCAACTACTAAAATATAAACTGCTGTAAATGAGGCTGCATCTGAAATAGCTAATTTACCAGAATAAATACCAGTAAACAATAAAACAGGCAAAGGAATTTCCCAAAGCATATCTTTTAAAGCACTAACTAATTCTTTAGCACTAAAGTGGGTTCTTTCTAATGGAAATCGTAAACTATAAATTGCACAAAAAATACTCAGTACTACAATTAAAAATACACCAGGCAGAGCACCAGCTAAGAATAATTTATCAATACTGACTTTAGCAACTACTCCAAAAATAATAATTGCCAAACTGGGAGGGAATAATAACCCCAGGCTACCAGAAGCAGTAACTAAACCGAGAGAAAACCTTTCTTCATATCGCTCAGATAATAATGCAGGAAGTAAAAAACCGCCTAAAGCAACTATAGTAATCCCAGATGCTCCGGTAAATGCAGTAAAAAAAGCACAAACCAATAATGTAACAATGGCCAGACCACCGGGTAACCAGCCTAATGCAGCTCTGGTTAAGCGAACCAGCCGTTGCGAAGCTTTACTGGCAGCTAAAACATAACCAGCAAAAGTAAATAATGGAATACTGTAGAGCATTTGCATATCAACAATATCAATCATTTCCTGTGCTACAATAATAATGCTGTTGCCTGATTTAAAAAAATTAATAATAGCAATCATAGCAAAAACAGAAAATAAAGGAGCACCGATTAATGCGACTAAAATGACTCCAACATATAAAATATTAATTAATGAAATCCCAAAAAGAACAGGTTTTTTTAATATTTCAAAAAAAGGTAGTAATTTCATGAATTTTCCTATATATGGATCAGATTTTTTCTTCTGTTTCTAAAAGCTCCTGATTTCCAGGTACAATAAACTTAATCCCTTGAATGGAAAACCTTACCCCCATTATTAAAAAACATGCCGGTACGATTAATAACAATACCCATCTAGGAATATTAAAAAACGGTGGTGGCTCATTTGAAGTATATTCAATCTGAAAGATATAAACCCAAGAGATCACACTAATAAAAAAACAGGTAAAAGCAGCAAAAAAATTGGTAATAATATTAATCATACGCTTCATTTTACCATGAGCAAACTTACTGATAACATCAATTTTTATATGCTTTTTTTCATAGGTTGCAATACTAGCGGCAATCATTCCTGACCAAAGTACAATATATTTGAGAACAGGACTTAACCAGTCAAAGCCTCCGAAGCGAAAAAACTTGATGATCATCTGTAAAAATGAAATCACGAGCATCAGTATGACAAAAACCACTAAAGAATAGACTTCAATTTTTCGAAAAAAATTTATTATTTTTTTTATAATATCTTTCATGTTTTAATTTACCTAAGTACCTAGCGAATCTCTTCTAGTGTGCTAATTACTCTGCGATAAACATCTTTTGAATACCCTTCATTTGCTAATAAGTGTTGACTAACTTTATTACAAACATCATAAAATACTTGTTTTTGATCATCAGGAACTTCCAATACTTTTATTCCAAATTTCTTTAAAGTTGCCACTGCATTTTTATTATCTTGTCTAATTTTAGGAGTTGTATTATCAAAATGCTTTTTAAATAGCTTTTTCATCGTTTGCTGGTATTCGGCTGGCATGGACTCAAAGGTTTTTCGATCTACAGCTACCGAACCTACCATAAAGCCAATGGGAAAATCGGCCATATAATAAACTTTTGAATACCACTGGGTAGCAATCAATGCATAGGGAGGTGAAAAAACTGTATCAATTTGACCAGTTTGTAAACTGGTCAAAATATCGGCAATTTGTAAATGGATAGGATTCGCATCCACTTCTTTAAACAGAGCTAAACTAGTTGTATCTCCTTCTAAAACAAAAGGTTTCGAAGATTTTAAGGTATTTAAAGAGTTAACCTTTTTTTTGGAATAAACATATACCGGTCCGGTTTCAGACCAGCCAAGTACAACAAAACCATTTTGCTTAAATTTCTCTTCAAAAAAAGGACTCAATTTTTGTTTAAAATAATCATACTCTTTTTCATTACGAATCACTAAAGGAAATCCAGCAATAGCAAAATCTTTATAGATCATCTGTAATCCAGAGCCAGAAAAGGTCCCTCCATTTAGCTGACCGATTTTGATCTTTTTGATTATGGTAGCCTGATCTCCCATAACACCACCATGATAAGTAATAATCCCAACATTTTTATTAGTTGCATAATATAATTCTTTATTAATACTTTGAATAACATTGTACCAAAGACTCCCTTTAGGAGCTTCTGTTGCTATTTTAAATAGATATTTTGGCTGCTGAGTAAAAGCAGTAAAAATAATTGATAATATTAATAAAATAGTTAATAACAGTTTCTTCATTTAACACCTCTATACTTAATTATTCTCCAAATTACTCAAAATTAAATTCATCAAAAAAAGTCATATCTACTTCTTCTAATCTGGTTTTTGCCTGCTCCTGAGCGATCAAATTCATCAACCGGGTTTCAGGATGTAAATCAACATCTGTTTCAATTACTTCATTCATAATCTGAACATATCCCTCTTTATCTAGCTTTGGTTTAAAGTAAAAATCAGCATAAAAGAGCTTGGTCATTAGTAATTTACCTTCTGAATACTCTAAGGCTTTTTCAAACTCTTCTTGAGCCTTTGTCAAATCTCCACCAAATGCTTCAGGATAAGCACCATAAAAAATACCATAAAACAAATGAGGCGCACCATAATAAAAACCAGAATCCAGCTCATAAACCCGGTCAATTAATGACTTAGCAATCGGTAATTCAATAAAAGAATCCATAGAATCCAGATCATCCATAATCGCTAAAGCCCAGGAATAAGCTGCCCAAAAAACATAGTCAATATCCTTTTCCTTTACACTGCTTAAGAAAACTTTTAAAGCTTCATCTTTACCTTCTTTGTCTTGGGGATCGATTTCATAGTATTTTTCAAACTTTTTATAAGTCTTTAACAAATCAATCGCCCAGGTTTTGGTTTTTTTGTTAAAAATCTTTCTTCGCTCTGGTTCCTGGACAAAAGCTCCTGAGTATGCTGAAAAAATCATAATCCCATTTTTCAACATGTCCCGGCTTTTTTTATTATCATTGACAAATCCTTCAACTAACAATAAAAATGCAGGAGCCCCCTCTTTAACCAATTGTACATCATTTTGCTCATACAATGAATCAGCCAAACCGCCTGCCATATTGGACATGAGTGAAGCACAAGAACTGAATGATAGAAATAAAATAATAGAAAAGATGCAGTAAACTAACTTTTTCATATATAATTCGTCCTAATACTGTTAATAATAGCTCTGAATAGATATAACTATATCTATTTTACTCTTTTTTTGCAAGTATTTTTTAGAGAGAAAAAAAGAGTTAGCTATGAAACTGTCTGAAATATTGTAATTAAACTTGAACTATTAATAAACATAGTTATCCTTAGGTAACTCAAGTATATTCTTGTTTTATTTTCAAAATTTTGTTATATATTTCACTATTAACAGTAAGATCAAGAAAAAAAAAAAAAGGGAGCTAAATAATATCATTTTTTACTTATTCACAAAAATTATCTGAA
>JAKSBL010000328.1 GCA_022361115.1 Spirochaetota bacterium
AAAAACAAAATGGAGAAATGTAATTATACTCTTTTAAAAATTTAATAATTATGATAAATATAATCAATTGTTTTATTGAGATTAGTTTTTTAAGAAAAAATGTAAATATATTCTCCATTTATTTCTTGATATAATATAATTAAATTATTCCCTATTATTAATAGTAACTCTAAGAGTTAGATCAATGGATAGAAATCCTTAGATAAATTTTAAAAAAAGAAGATAATTTTTATGACAGAAAATAAACAACTCAGATATGTGAATAATATTAAGATTCCTGGCTATGAGCAAAGTCAGCAAGAGTTTGATCAAATACCAGGGGATCACTTTCATGAAAAAAAGGAATTTTTAAAAAAAATCTATCATGTAAAGCAAAATCAAATTTTACAGGCACCATTTATTGCATTGACCAGTGCTTCTCAGGAAAGACTGATCATGCGTAAATACCTTTTTTTGTTTTTTATTAAAAACTGGATCAATGGAATATTTATTCCTTCCTTAAATAATGAAAAATATTTACAGAACATGTTTATGTTTTCTCTTGGCCGGTTATTTAATCCTTTTGATGATGTAGGAATTCATGCTCTATCAGATTTTGACTACAATATTGTAGTTACGGATGAGATCACTGATCAGGAAATAAATTATCTCTTTCAACAATTAGAAAAAAACAGAACAGAATTATTTAAAGAATTTCATATGTATATGGAAGTCAATAAAGATTTTACCTTGCAAAAGATTGGTGATCTGGAAAGTAAAATAACTTTATTGAAAAATGTTGGTAAAGATGATAAACAAAAAGTTGAATACAATAAGCGAATCTGGCAAAATTTAATGTTTTACAAGAGTATTGATCATGCTTTTTGTATTTTTGTTGATCACAAAACAATCAGAGAAAAAATTTTTTCTGAAATGGCTAATGTACCAGAAAAAAACTTGTTTGAACATCTTTTAGGTAAATCCAGTAGTAAAAATTCCATAGCCAAAATTATTGCTGGTCTTCCCATCAATATTGTGACTGACCTGGATGAAAAGAAAAATGTTTATGAAGTGATTGGGTCCAGACAATTTGATAAAAAGATTAGAAAAGCTTCCGATTTTTATGGCGAGTTTAAAGCTCCAAAAGTTTGGTATTTTTCCATGAAATATATGGTAAATCGGCTTTATGATTATGTTTGTATTAAAAGAAGCAAAGGATTTAGTATCAAGGAAATAGGTTTGGAAGAACATGACATGAACTATTTACTCAATGCTCATAAAATGATGCTGATTCTTCAAGAAATAAAATATTATCGAACCATGCGTAATAACTACAGAATTGAGTTTGATAACTCCTATATTTCACGTGATCGTTTTGTAACTGAAATGAACTACCAAGGAGGGGAGTTTAAAAGGAATATTGAGACCATGATGTATAAAAAGAAATTGATTCCCCGTACAGAAGTGGAAAAGAAAACCAAAGTACTCATTATGGCAGGTAAATACGGAGAAGCTGGATTCTGGCTCTTTAATGAGATCAGCAGGAGAATTACCAAAATCTTTCTTCAGATATTAGAGAAAGAATACCCGGATACTCATGATAAGTATTTATAATAAATTTTTTATAATCAAAATTATCTCATATATATTATTATAAATAACAATGACACGAATTGACACTTATTAAACAGATTTATACGGCTAAGATTATTTCACGTTTTTTATCCATAAAAATCCTGTTAATCCTCATTGGCTCATATTCCTCCTTTCTTATTCGTTTGACAAAAATTTTACTACCTGATATATTAAGGATACTATAATAATTACAGGAGACTTCATGTCTAATATAAATCACTTAATTAGCCATAATTTTATTGAGTATGCCTCTTATGTTATCAAAGACCGGGCAATTCCAGATATTGATGATGGCTTAAAACCAGTTCAGAGACGTATTTTTCACTCTCTTAATGAGATGGATGATGGTAAATTTCATAAAGTGGCGAATGTTGTAGGAAATACCATGAAGTATCATCCCCATGGAGATGCTTCGATTTTTTCTTCCTTAGTAGTATTGGCAAATAAAGAATATTTTATTGATAAACAGGGAAATTTTGGAAATATTTTCACTGGCGATGAAGCCTCTGCAGCTCGATATATTGAATGCCGGCTTTCAAAGTTAGCCAATGATGTTTTATTTAATCGTGATCTAACTGAATTTTCAGACAGTTATGATGGACGAAATAAAGAGCCTGTTATGTTGCCTGCCAAACTTCCTGTTCTCCTTTTATTAGGAGCAGAAGGTATTGCAGTCGGTATGTCTACTAAGATACTACCACATAATCTAAAGGAATTATTAGAAGCCCAAATAGCAATTTTGCAGAAAAAGCCTTTTGAGATTTATCCTGACTTTCCACAGGCAGGGATGATTGATGTTGCAGATTATCAAAAAGGTAATGGGCGGGTAAGAATTCGGGCTAATGTTAAAATAAAAGATGAAAAGACCATTATTATTAATCAAATACCTTTTGGAACAACAACAGAGTCTCTTATTAGTTCAATAGAAAATGCTGCCCGGCGAAATAAGATCAAAATCAATGCAATTAATGATTATACATCCGAGCAGGTAGAAATAGAAGTAAAGCCAAGTCGAGGAGAATATGCCAAGGATTTAATCAATTCTTTATATGCTTTTACAGATTGTGAAATATCAGTTAATGTTAATCTCATTACTCTCGTAAACAACAAACCCCGACAAATGGATGTTGATGAAGTATTAAAATATAATACTAAAAAGTTAGTTGCTGATTTAAAGAGAGAACTGGAAATAGCCCAGGAAAAATTAACTCAAAGGCTCCATGATATGACTTTAGAAATGATTTTTATTGAAAACAGGATTTATAAGAAAATTGAAGAGATTAAGCAATATCCTGCTATTTTAAGTACCATAAAAAAAGAACTCAATAAATTTAAAAAGCTTTTTATTCGTGAACTAACTAATGATGATATTGAAAGATTATTAGAAATAAGGATTAAAAGAATTTCTCGCTATGATATTGATAAACATCAAAAGGATAAAGATGATATAGTGCGACAATTGGAAGGAATTAAGAGTAATTTAAAGAATATGAAAGCTTTTACCATCAAATATTTGAAAGAAAAAATCAAATTATATGGAAATTTATATCCACGAAAGACGAAGATTATAAAGATGGAAACTATCGCAACCCATAAAATTAAACATCCTGATGTAAAAGTGGGTTGGGATATAAAAGGCGGATTTTTAGGTACAGATGTGAAAGGGGATGAAACATTTACTGTCCAACCAACTCAAAAGTTTATTGTTTTTCAGAAAAAAGGTATTTTTAAGATCGTTTCTATTGAAAGTAAAACTTTTGTGGATACTGATGTTCTGGTATTAAAACCTTATTCAGAAAAAGATACTTTTTCTGTTATTTATACAGACCTGGATAGTAAAATATCATATGTGAAGAAGTTCCAGGTTAAGAGGTTTTTAACCAATAAGGAATATCCGATTTCACCTTTTAAAAATCAACTGGTAAATTTTGCAATAGACAATCCTAATATCAGAGTCATGATACATTACAAACGAAAACCAAGGCAAAAAGTGAATAGTGAAGTATTTCTTTTTAAAGAACTCGATATCAAAAGCCATTCTGTAAAAGGAAATAAACTATCTACCAAAGAAGTCCAAAAAGTGGAAAAGAAATAAAATTCATTGCAGTTTTGTCTGAATGGTTTATAATATTTAAAGAACTGGGAAGGGAATAGTTGGTTTAAACCCAATCGTTTGGATTTATCTAGGATTGTTCTTGATAAAAAACTATAACCCGGAGTGAGAAAATGAAGAAAATATGGATATTATTGATCATTGCAGGTCTGGTAACAAATGGATTTAGTTTACAAATCGCCGTAGATGAACTGAAAACAGATAAAAAAATAGAATTTGTTAATTACGAAGGTTCCTATACTTATCGTGAGACTGTATTAGCTATCCGCAGTATTGGAAGAAGACTAGCTCGCGGATTAGTACAAAACAATCCCTACCGTTATCTATTAAAATACTCAGTTATTCATGCTCTAGATAATACAGAAGATGAACGCTATAATGCAGATATCATTTCCATTGATGAAGATGCACGAGTTGAACATATCAGAAATGTACGGCAAATTATAGCCGGGTATTTAGAGCAAAGTTATGGATATTCACGTTCTGATGCTAATACCTTAGCATTTTTTATTACTATTTATAATGCAGTTTACCGGGGACAGGTGGATTACTATTCAAGCCATTATAAACCTATAGTTACTCAGCACATTGATAGCGAAAATGCTGGTTTATCAACCAAGTACTATGATTGGCCTGGAAAAACTAAAATGATTATTCCCTTAACTGACGACCCAAGTAAAGGTAAAATCACTTCTTTGGATACTAGTGAGATATCCGATCAAGGAGTTATCGATCAATTAAGACAACAGGAGGATTTAGGTCTAAAAGAACGACAAGAATTGGTTGAACTCAAAGAAAAAGAAGTTGCTGAGCAAAAAAAAGAAATCGCTGAAGATCAACAAAAACTTCTAGAAAAACAAAGAGAGATAACCAAACAAGAGAAAGATATAACTGATAAAGAGCAGCAAATTATTGAAAAAGAGCAGGAAATCACAGAGCAAAAGGATCAGGTTGAAGATATTACTGATCCAGTTGAAAAAGAACAAAAAGAACAAGAAATTGCTGAAAAAGAAGAACAGTTGCAAAAAGAAAAAGAGGAACTAGAAGAACAAAAAGAAGAATTAATAACACAAAAAGAAGAGACTCAAACTCAAAAAGATGAAGTTGCTCAAAAAGAACAACAAATTGAACAAAAAGAGCAGGAAATTGCTTCAGATAAAAGAGAGATAGCAAAGGATGAATTTGCACAAAAAGTAGATGAAGATCCTGAAAAAGCCAAAGAAGAATTAATTGAAAAAGAAGAGGAGTTAGCTCAAAGAGAAGAAGAACTAAAAAACCAAGCCACTGATGATAATATTTTGGGTGTCAATCTTTATTATTTAAAAATCAAAGAATATTTAACTGGTGGAAAATACAATAATGATATGTTTATCATTAATGCAGTAACCAGAAAAATTAAATTAAAATCATCAGTTGATAATATCAGCGGAAGAAAATATGATGTTTTTGGTGAAGGGGTAGTAGTAATAACTCAGGACGAGGCTAGTCCGGATACTTATTATCTCACCCTATTAGATAAAGATAAACTAGAAGTTAAAGCTTTAGGGGAACTTAATATTTTTTGGAGAAGTTTTGTAGAAATTTATAAAAATCATGTTTATGCCATTGTAAAAGATGGTGAAAGTTATTATCTGGGGAAATTTGATGCAAATTTAGGCACTGTTGCCCAATCTTCGGAAGAGGTTAGTAATGATACTTTTATCAGCTTTTTTGAGGATGTGGTTTATATTAATAGCAGTGATAATCGTATTTTAGTTTTAAAACAAAGTGATCTTTCCTTAGATGAAGTTATTTCTCCTTAAAGCAGGATTACGACTAAGAATTGGATTTTATTTATGATTGACATTCAAAGAAAGGCTCCCCGTTTTAATGTTGAATTTGAGATTTTTTCTAATACACTGGAGGCTCAGGGAATCAATATTAGTTTAAAGGGAATTGGTTTTTTAACTTCTGAAGAGATGGTCCCTGCAGCCGATATACCATTCAATACAGATGTAAAAGGTTTTGTTTTTAGCAATAAAACTTATCATTTAGAAGGTTTTGGTAACCTTCTTTACTCACGATTATCTTCAAAACATCGAAATGTATTTTATAATGGATTTCAATTTGCTGAATTAACCAAAAAAAGTGAAGATAATTTGATTGAATTAATGCAGGATATTCATAATTACTTTAAAAAATTAGAAGAGGATTGTGCATACAAGACTATGGGAGATTATATGTATTATCCCAGTCATGACCTAACTGATAAGGCTGATCTATTTGCAGAATATATTGATCGATATCTTATTAAAAATTATCCCATGTTTTCCTTTTTTCAAAAATCTCGAACAGATACAAGTTCCACCTTAATTCAAATGCAGACCGGCCAGGAAAAAGAGATGATCATGATGGGCAGTAATAATTATCTGGGATTAACTAACCATCCTGATGTGATCAAGGCAGTGGTCAAAGCTACTAAAATGTACGGAAGTGGCAATGGTGCGGGTGCTATGGTAGGTGGTACCCTCAAAATACATAAAGAATTAGAAGAAAAATTAGCTCATTTTACCCAAAAAGAAGATGTCATGATTTTTAATTCTGGTTTTTCTGCTAACACCGGGATCATTTCTGGACTCCTTCGTCCTGGTGATGTAGTGATCAATGATCAGTATAATCATGCCAGTATTTATGATGGAACTACCTTAAGTCGAGCCAAAATGTTGGTTTTTATGCACAATGATGTAAATCACTTGAAAAAAGTTTTAAAAAGAGCAAAACTAAAGTACAATGGCCACTTGATTGTAGTTGATGGTGTTTATAGTACTGATGGAAGCCTGTCAAAACTGCCTGAAATTGTGGATGTAGCACAAAAAAATAATTGTCAGATAATGGTTGACGAAGCACATGGTTTAGGTGTTTTAGGAAAAAAAGGAATTGGTGCAATAGAACAATTTGGTCTTATTGACAAAGTAGACATAATAATGGGAACCATGAGTAAGTCCTTAGCTGGAGTGGGGGGATTTGCTGCTGCTTCTAAAGAAATTATTAATTATCTAAGGTTTTATGCCCGTTCTTATCTCTTTTCAACAAATATTCCACCGGGTGTAACTGGTGGACTGATCAAAGCACTGGACATTGTTCAATCAGACCAATCCTTAAGGGAACAACTATTGGCAAATGTTGAGCGGTTTAAAAAAGGTTTGTCTGACCTTGGATTACCAATTGGTGAACCTCAAGCTGCTATTATCCCGATTTTTATTCCAGATGATCAAGTATTGATTAGTATGTCAAACCTGTTATTTGAAAAAGGGCTGTATCATAATGTGATGCGCTACCCTGTTGTTCCAATGGGTGGTTCATTACTCCGTTTTGGTATCATGGCTACACATTCAAAAGCTGAAATTCAGAAGGCTTTAGATATTATTAAAGACAGTGCAAAAGAATTAAAACTGATTTAATAATTTTTGTTTAGATGACTGTGTTATCTGGTAAAACTGCATATTTAGGAATAATTATTACCTTGTCTCTTATATAATAATTTATACTGTCATGGTTTTCCAGGTTATTCTGGTTGATAATTTTACAATTTTTACCAATCCTAGCATCTTTATCTATAATAGCATTTTTTACAACCGTGTTTTCACCAATTCCAATATTGATGATATTGTTTTTTCGATTTAATTCTCTTTGATCCTGATTTTCATAATAGTCATTCCCCATAATAACTGAATTCTCAATATGAACACCTGAACCAATAATACTCCTAATTCCTATGACTGATTTTTTTATATTTACTTTATGAATGATTGTTCCTTCTGCTATCAAGGCATCATCAATTTTACTATCACAAATAGAACTGGAAGGGAGAAAACGGGCATGGGTATAAATAGAGGTTTCATAAAAATCAAACATGGGATTACTAGAGGTAAAATCCAGATTAGCCTTTAAAAAGGCTTTAATTGTTCCTACATCTTCCCAATAACCATTAAATTGATAACCTGCCACTTTATCGTTTTCAATTGCATAAGGTATTAACTCTTTTCCAAAATCTGTGAAGTTATTATCAAGAAGTTCAATTAGTTTACTAGTGTTAAAGAGATATATCCCCATTGAACCAACATACTCTTTTGTTTTTTCTATACTTGGAAAATTTTTTCTTATTAATTCTGTGCTGGTTAAGCTGTCTAATAATTTATCTTCTTTTGGTTTTTCTACAAATTTGGTTATATATTCATCTTTGAGTTTAACAATGCCGAAACCTTTTGCTTCCTCTCTTGTACAGGGAATAACAGATACAGTGATATCTGCATCTGTTTGTTTATGAAATTCAATTAGGTGACGGTAATCCATCTGGTATATTTGATCACCACTGAGGATTAGTACATACTCTACATTGCGAAAAGCTAATATATGTTTTAAGTTTTTTCGAACAGCATCAGCTGTACCTTGATACCAGTCTTTAGATTCTGTTGACTGTTCTGCTGCTAAAATATCAACAAATCCTTTCTGAAAATTATCAAATCTGTATGTATTAATCACATGTTTGTTGAGGGAAGCTGAATTAAATTGAGTCAAAATAAAGACATTATAAATATTTGAATTAAGACAATTACTGATGGGAATATCAATGAGTCTATACTTTCCTCCTATTGGAACTGCTGGTTTTGAACGATCCTTTGTTAAGGGAAATAAACGGGTACCGGCACCACCACCTAAAACTAATGAAATAATATTGGGCATAATGTCTCCTTAAGAATTGATTTTTTTATCATACAGATTGATATTTTTATTGTAATATACTTCAGTCGGTATGTTAAGAAAAATTAAAAAAAAACAAAAATTATAGATTTTTTCATAAAATTCTCTTAATATTAATGATATGCCTGATATATTCTACATTTTTCAGATTGAAATACATTTTTAAAGATTAAGTTTATTTCTTTTAAAAAATTCTTATTTTCAATCATAATGTTATCAGTTAATTTGAAAACCTTGGATATTACTTATGAATGATCAGCAATTGCATGTTGTCATGCTTGCCAGTGAATGTCGAAATTTTGCCAAAGTAGGTGGTTTGGGTGATGTTGTTTGGGACCTGTCCCTCTCTTTAGCACAACAGGGAGTTAAAGTCAGTGTGATCCTCCCATATTATCAGGTTATTAAAAAAAAATTTGATAAAGTAGCTGATTTCAAGATTGAATTTGGCAATCGATGCTGGCCTACTCAATTATTCTATTATCATGAATCTTTAGTAGATTTTTTCTTTATTGAAAATGAATATTTTTTTACCAAACATTATACAGATATCTATATAGACAGTTTTAAATTAGGCCGTGGCCCTTTTGAAGATGATGCAAAAAGATTTGCCTTTTTTTCTACTGCTGCTTTAGAGATTCTTGCTCAATCCTCGGTGATTGTTGATATTGATATTATCCACTGTCATGATTGGCATACAGGAACATTTTTATTGCAGTTAAAACTGGATCAACAATTTAAGGAATTAAGCAGCAATGTAAAAACCTTTTTTACTATCCACAATCTTGATTATCAAGGAGTGAGGCCTTATCAGATTAAAGACAATGTATTTGATTTAGCCAGTTTTCGACAGTGGTTTCCCAATTTATTTGAGCAATTAAAAAAGGAGAAACTCTTAGTTGATTATTCTAATATTTTTGATATTAAAACTTTTCCTGCTAATGAGATTGAGCATAACATTTTACCTAATCTGAATCCTGAGCAAAAAAATTTTTTTCATTCTGTTTATCAAAAAGATGAGCAAAATGAGTTTTATTATTTAGTTGAAAAGCTCAACCCCCAGCATGTGCAGTTTGTTTATTGTGCCTTACTTGAAGCATCCTTTATGTGTTTTAATGCAATGCGGGCCTGTATTCGTTTAGCTGATAAGGTAAATACGGTTAGTGATACTTATGCATATGAAATTACTTTACCAGATGATCCTCATCGGAACTTTATTGGCGGACGAGGATTAGAAAATGACTTAAAAGCAGTATATAAAAAAGGAAATTTGTTAGGAATACTTAATGGATTAAATTATGAAATCTATGATCCAAATCAACTCCTTTTTCCTTATGATTCTAATCAAAAAAACTGGCTACCAAAGAAGCTAAAAAATAAAGAACACTTTTTATTAAATCTTCCACAGTCATTGAATGCTGTGTATCAGAAAATAGGCAAAAAATTTTATAATTATCCTCAGTTAAAAAAGAAGGTGAAGCAAATTGACTTTGCTTCTTGGCTGGATAAACCATTAGTGGTGAGTGTTGGTCGTGCAGCAGCACAAAAAGTTGGATTATTATTAGAGTATATAAAACCCGATGTGAAAATCATAGAAGAGATATTGAGCTTAGATATCCGAATGGTTTTTATTGCTACTGGAGAACTACAAGAACAACTGGAAATCATCAATCATAGCGAAAAAGCACTATTTATTAGTGCTTTTGATCATGAACTTGGAAATGCAACATATACTGCTGGAGATATTTTTCTTATGCCTTCTTATTTTGAACCCTGTGGAATCAGCCAGATGATTGCTATGCGATTTGGAAATCTTCCTCTAGTAAATGATATTGGCGGATTACATGATACTGTTTGTGATTTCGAATGTGGTTTTCGTTTTACTGGAACAAATAAAGAGGCAATCAAATATGCCTTGATTGATACTTTAGAAAAAGCAATCTATTACTATCAACATGACCAAAAAAAATGGCAGTCTATGCAGAAAACTGCCATGGAACAACGTTTTGAGTGGAATCTATCTGCTAAAACCTATATAAAAGAATATGAAAATTTAATTCGAAAAAAATGAAATGGATAATAAGCACAGAATTGGAAAATAATCCAGGTGAAAAGATTCAGAGAAAGTAGGACAAACACTGTTCCAGTTTGATTGGAACCAGCCAAAGGTCAAAAGGTGATTGACTAGTAACTTCCTAAATAGTCAACAATTGAACACTTTTTAGCAAGTTGAGAAAGTAGATTTTGATTTCTTTTAATATTTGCTGAGTTTTCATACTCAATAACAAAAACATAGTCCCAGTTTTTTGTTTTAGAGGGCCGGGATTCGATACGGGTCATGTTGATTTTATTCTTCTTAAAAACTTTTAGTATATCAAACAACCCCCCCACTTTGTCTAGTATAGAAATGATGATCAATGATCTGTCTTTGGTTTGGGATTGATACTCTTTAGCAATAATAAAAAATTTTGTTTCATTATCTTTATAATCGTTGATTTGACTATCTATTATCTTAAGTTGGTACTCAGTACCACATAAAACAGAACCAATAGCAGCAGAGTTGGGAGTATTACGGGCAAAATGGGCACCTTCAGCATTGGAAGGCATATCAAAAAATTC
This sequence comes from Spirochaetota bacterium, assembly GCA_022361115.1. Taxonomy (GTDB): domain Bacteria; phylum Spirochaetota; class GWE2-31-10; order GWE2-31-10; family GWE2-31-10; genus JAKSBL01. The sequence goes on from JAKSBL010000328.1 coordinate 11,084, forward strand.
AGTCTGGGGATAGTTTTTTTCCAGATATTGTGCACACTGAATAAAACTCTGGGGATGTGAAAAGATTTTTTTTATATTATTTGGTTTAGTTTTTGAGAGAAGATTATGGTGAATTTTTAAGATCGTTTGATCATAGATTTTAAGATCTGTTTGTATAAATAGATCTAGAGTATCAGTTATACTGCCACCTGTTGAGTTTTCAACTGGTACAACTCCAAAATTTACTTCATTATTGGTAATCAGTGTAAAGATATCTCTAATTTTGCGTGCCGGAATAAAATCGTGATCTTCTCCAAAATATTTAATAGAGGCTTCATGAGTATAGGTGGCTTTAGGGCCGAGATATGCAATTTTGCTCATGATTTCTCATGTTCCAGTATATAATGGAGAGCTAATCGGTATGAGTCGAAACCAAAACCACTAATCTGACCAATTGCAGCTTTTGCAATATAAGAGGTTTGACGGAAATTTTCTCTTTGATGGATATTAGAAATATGCACCTCAATTACTTTACAATTCACTGATTGAATAGCATCCATTAAGGCAATAGAGGTGTGAGTATATGCTCCAGGGTTAAAAATAACATAATCAATCTCCCTTTCCGGGCAAAGGTGAATAAAATTGATTAACTCTCCTTCAATATTGGATTGAAAGGAGAATAGTTCTATTTGCTTACCATTGGTTTTTATGATTTTTTTTAGATCTTCATAGATATCGTCCAAAGTAAAATTACCGTAAATTGTGGGTTCTCTGGTTCCTAATAAATTAAGATTTGGTCCATTTAAAAGGGCAATTTTCATAAGCTATCCTTATTGTCCACAACACTTTTTATATTTTTTTCCGCTGCCACAAGGACAGGGATCATTTCGCCCAACTTTGTTGGCATTGACTACTGTAGCGTTGACTGCTACAGCTTCATTTTTGTACTCTTCATGTTTGTTGTTTTTTCTGGGTTGAGAGCTGGTATTAAAACTGGAATAGCTAGCATGGCTGGTAGACACATCATCTGCAAGGTTGCGTTGAATGTTGACTGTTTCGATTTTTACACGGAAAACCTGCTGAATAACATTGGTACGGATTTTATCAATTAATTGCTCAAACATATTAGAGCCTTCAATTTTATATTCTGTTAATGGGTTTTTATTAGAATAAGCACGTAAGTATACCGCTTCCCTGAGCTGTTCCATGTTTTCTAAATGTTCTTGCCAGCTTTTATCAATTAACATCAAGTACAAACCGCGTAAACGCTGATTTAAAAACTCATGACCTAGCACTTCGTCCTTTTGATTGATTTCAGTTTGAATATCTTTTTCCAAGATTTCATGAATTTTGGGTAGGTCATTCACATATTCCACTAATTTACTTTGGGCGTCAATAAAAAAAGTCTCTTTAAGGTTTTGACAGAGTGATATAAAAGCTTGATCTTGTGAACTCTTAGAAGTCATTTCATAATCTTCTAAGAAAAATTCTAATAAATCTTTTGAGTTTTGTAAAACCCGTTCAATTAGTTTATCATCTTTAAGTAGTTCATCTCTTCTTTCATAGATAAAATTTCTTTGTTGATTCAGAACATCATCATACTCTAATAAATGTTTTCTTATTTCAAAGTTTCTGGATGCTACACGTTTTTTAGCTTTTTCAATGGCATTGGAGATCCAGGGGTGTTCAATCGGTTCACCATCCTCCATTCCCATCCCGGATAACATGCGCTGGATTCTTTCTCCGCCAAATAATCGCATCAGATCATCTTCTAAAGAGATAAAGAAACGGCTGGTTCCTGCATCACCTTGACGTCCAGATCGACCACGTAGCTGATTATCAATTCGTCGAGATTCGTGACGCTCTGTTCCCAAAATGTAAAGACCACCTATTTCCTTCACTTGTTGATGTTCTTCTATCCAGTCATAACTGTTCTGAATAATCTCCTTGGCCCCTTTGGCAGCATGTACACTTAAAGAAGAAAGTTGTTCTTCCGCTTCTTCTAATTTCATACGGTCAATGAGTTCTTTCATATGTAATAAAATTTCACGATCAGATGTAGTTAATTCCTCTTCCTGGAGTAACTCCTCAAACTCTTCATCTGATTTTCTTTCTCCACCCAGTTTAATGTCGGTACCACGACCAGCCATATTTGTCGCAATAGTTACAGCTCCTACCCGTCCTGCTTCAGCAATAATGTCTGCTTCACGAGAGTGGTTTTTTGCATTTAGAACATTATGGCGAATATTATTCTTTTTTAAAGCATTGGAAAAAACTTCTGATTTTTCAACACTGACTGTACCAATTAATAATGGTTGACCTTTTTTGTGTACCTCTTTTACTTCTTCAATGATTGCACTGAGTTTGTCTTTAAAGTCCAGATAAACCCGGTCTGACATATCATCTCGTTGGATTGGTACATTTGTTGGAATAACCACTACATCCAATTTATAGATATTACTAAACTCGGCTGCTTCAGTATCAGCCGTACCAGTCATACCAGATAGTTTGTCATACATTCTAAAAAAATTTTGAAAGGTAATAGAAGCAAAAGTCCGGGAGCGACGCTGAATCGGCATATTTTCTTTAGCTTCAATTGCCTGGTGTAATCCATCAGAATAACGCCGGCCTGGTAAAACACGCCCTGTGTGCTCATCAATGATTTGAACTTCATTATCTTTAACCATATAATCAACATCCCGGTAAAACATATGATGCGCTTTCATGGCTTGAGTCAGGTAATGAACATACTCAAAATTATCTGCTTCATAAATGGAACCTTGAATAATATTCCGCTGTTTTAACATGGTTTCTGCTTTAATAATACCGTCATCAGTAAAGGTTACATTCTTATTTTTCTCATTTATCTTAAAATCCCCATCTGGTTTTTGAGGATTAAAAGGATCGGCTTCATCGGGATAGGAACCGTCAGGGTTTTTGGAGCACTCTTTAAAGAAAGAAATCATCTTTTTTGCATTTAATATGAGTTTAGCATCATTTTCTGCTTGTCCGGAAATAATTAACGGGGTCCGGGCTTCATCAATGAGTACAGAGTCTACCTCGTCAACAATACAAAAATTAAATTCCCGTTGAACTTTTAAGCTTGCATCACTGACCATGTTATCTCGTAGATAATCAAAACCAAACTCATTGTTGGTTCCATAGGTAATATCTTTTAAATAGTTCTCTCTTCTCTCTTCATTACTCATATTGGAAAGAATGCTGCCAACTGATAGCCCTAAAAAATTGTAAATAGGAGCCATCCATTGGGCATCCCGTTCGGCTAAATAATCATTAACCGTTACAACATGCACCCCTTTGCCGGAAATCGCATTCAGATAAACAGCAGGAGTAGCAGCCAGTGTCTTTCCTTCACCAGTTTTC